>CAZBZZ010000007.1:0-16552 GCA_964496555.1 uncultured Candidatus Peribacteria bacterium | reverse complement strand
AGAGAGAGATCATTTCCCAGAGATGGTGAAAAGGCTATCTTCATACATGGAAGAATCTACAAGACGCATGGACGAGATGTCGGAAGTCATAAAAGAATCAAGCTCACTGGCAGCATCAAAAACAGCACTCCGCGCAAAAATGGAAGCAGATCCAGAATTTGCAAAAGAAAAATTAGAAGGATTAATGGGAGACTACGAGCTCTTAAAAAGAGCTGCAAAATCTCTAAAGAAAATAGACCAAAGCCCAGAACTCCAGGAAGCTCTAAGAGAATTTGACCAAGCAAGACGCTCATATTCGCGGGACCAAGAACCATCAGTTCTCGGTGAATCAGAGACGATTCACGGTCGTTTCCTAGAAGCAAAAGAATCAGAACCAGCTAGAGACGCTTTGATGAAAGCTGCAGAAGATTCTATTCAAAATGGTCTTCTCGAGACTGTTTTGGAACTCGAATTGGAAAGAGCAGTGAGTACTGTAGCAGAAGATGTAGTCGACGGAACAGTTGATGCTCCAGACGAAGCAATTAAAAAAGAAGTTAGGAAAATTGAAGATAAATATCAAATAGAAACACCAGTTCTGGATGAAACTCTAACTCAAAAAGCACGAGAAAAAGTAACTGCATACGCAGAACACGAAAAGCAAAACGCAGAAGGTCGTAGGGAATATCTAGACAGTTCAAACAAGCTAAACCAATGGCAAGGTCTTTGCATAGACCTCAGGAATCACATTCAAATGGTGGAAAGGAGCTGTGGGATAAAACTTATGGAAACGAGAGATGGCCTCAGTGTTTACCCTTGCGAAGTAGAGCTTAGTTACAAAAAAGTTGACATGAAAACCCTACTCCAAAGAGCGGACGTCGACGAATTTTCGCCCGACGCAGATCCAACAGGAGAGTTCAACAAAGACGAAAAAGGACAAGCAAAATACACACGAAAAAAAGCGAAAATCGTAGATATTGAATATGAACAACAAAAATATGATCCAAGTGAGAAAGGGGCAGAAGATTACAAAAAAGATCAAGCCTGGAAAAAAGATCCGCTCCACAAAGGGGAACTTTACATCACAGTAGAATACCCAGGAAAAGCGGGGTTGAAAATGCTAGATAGGATGCCCCACAAAGAATTCCTAAAATGGGTAGCAACAGACGACGTATATGAAGACATTCAAGAAGTTGAAGAAGTTAACTCAAAAGCAGAAGAGACTCTAGAAACCAAATTCGACCTCAAGCCAGGCGCTGTTTTCTTGGAGCAATCTAACGTAGAAGGAGTAACGACATTTTCGCTAATAGAAATCAAAAAAATTGAAAAAGGAATAGTCTATTTGGAGACACCAAATCCAAAAGAATTACCAACATATAGAAAGGAAAAAGAACTTCCATATTCAGTCTCTATTAGAAAAAATCAAACAGTGAGAGCTTTGCCTTTAGGGGCTTTCCTTAGCTGGGTGATGAGACGCAATATGGTGCAAATTGGAGAGGACATGCCAGAAATAAACCTAGACGAAAACGAGAAGCCATTCTGGTATTCATTTGGTGCGCGAGGAGACGGAGAAATGAGACAACTAAAAAAACAGGGAACTCTAGCAGACGTAATGAAAAAACGTGGACCAGAGGTTTTTGGGGGAATGTTGACCCAAGGCCAAATAGCGGCACTAGAAAAAACGCCGGCTATCGAAGAACATTACTTAGATGCAAGCAAGAGACACATTGTGCGTGAAGACATTCCAGCTCCAAGATTGATGCAAGCGCAAAACAAGTACGCATTGCAAGATGCAGAGACTGGAGAGCCTGCAGTAGCAGGAGCGGAAGTTCCACAAGGATTGCCACCAGAATTAGCAGAAAATCCACATATTAGCCCAGAAGAAAAAGCTGAGATGCAGGAAGAAATTAAAGAGCAACAAAAAGCAATACAAGATCCGGGAAAAAGAAACAGGCATTTTAGAAAAGAAGCACTCACAAAAGAGGCAACTCAAGCAGAGGGAGAAGTAAATAGAACAGAAGTAAATTATTTGAAAGGTCTTTGGAGAAGAACAAGAGTTCTTGCAACAAATGATTGGGTTGGATTCTTCAAAACAATATATGAGCACTATGAAAGACGATGGCAGAGACGTTCAAAAGAGAAATATTCAACAATTGGTCAAGGATTGCCGTTAGGTTATGGAACTGAAATGAACCGGATAAATCAACAAGCGGAAAACGAAGAAGTGAACCAAAACATGGAAGCTATGGAAGATTGGGGTGTATGGGAAATACGGGAAACTTTGAGGAATGCTGGAAATAAAGATCAGCTCAAAGCATGTTTCCAGACATTGGTGAAAAAGGGACATCTCCGTTGGGATGATGTAGATATGTGGAGAAAGATAAACGAATATGTTCCACAGAGCCTAATGATCCCCATCCCGCCAGGAGACAATCCAAATTTTATAGATGTAAAAACTAATAAAACAGGGTTTGATTATCTCGAAGGAGCAATCGATTATCTATGGGGTGAGGGTGGATTCCAAGACTGGTTTTCAGAAAATAACAGTACTTACAATCAAAAATTCAAACAATACTGGGAAAAAGGTAAACAGTTAGAAGGGGACCCTAAAAACACAGGAAGTGTAGTGGGTGAATTGAAAATTCTTTTAGAGAAACATAAAAGAGGAGAATATGTAGATGCTCATGAATACGAAGGATTGATTCACTTCATGATTGATGCAGGGAAAGGAACAATGGAAGCAAAATTGTACTATATGATGCAAGGTGTATGTATCCCAAGTCCAGCTACTGGGGCTACGCTAATGAGCTTTGATCGTCTTGGTTCTATCAATGGAGATTACCTGAATAGACTTCCATGGATGGATTATTTGGTAAGAAGGGATGTCCCAAGACCGGATGGAACTGTATCTCCATGGACAATTGCAGACTTCCGTAAATGGTGTGCTGAATGGGATTCAGCAGCTTCGGCGGGCAAAGCAAATGAGCCAAATCAAAAAGTAGTGGACTTCATTTGGGAGAACATACTCACAGATGAAAAAACTATTATCCGAAATAATAAAGGACTCCGAAGTGCGCAGGAAATGGATCATGATGATGCCCACTTTATCATCCCACTTGCCGACGAAGAATTGATGGACAATATCTGTCAGAACTCATCTGGATCACGAAGGTATTTCACGACAGAGGGATATGCAAATGGATATCCAGGATATAACCACTACGTGAAAACATTGTCAGCAAATGGAGAAAAAGCAAAAGTCTTAACTTCAATCAGAAGTTTCGCGAGATTTAATGGTATAATGTCTAGACGTCTATACAAGGACAAAGGTAATTATGCGAGAATAGGTCCAAGTTTCTGGAATAGACCATCAGTTGTGGATCAGAGGCACACTGGTTGGCATAGAAAACAAATGGAAGAATTAACAGAAAGAATAGTAGGAGCATATTCTGGAGATCCGGGAGGAGATGAACTCCTAAAGATGGTGAGATTAATGCACACAGACACAAACTCAAAACAAAAAGAACTTCAGAAAGAAATAGAAGACGCAATATTGGATTTTGGTAATAAACTACAAGAGGTTGTCTCTGTAGATGGAGCCAGAAAAATGATGGCAGTAATAAACTCTTTTGGGCTGACCGGGATGCCGGATCACATGACCGAAGAAGAAAAACAAATGAGACAAAGCATGTACTCAGAAGATGATGAGTTAAGTGAAACTTTCACTGATTGGGGCAGCGAATTCAACTAAACTTTCAACTAAACGACAGACTCTTTCACGAGCTTCTTTACAAACGCATCAGCTTTTTGATCTTTCTGCTTTTTGGTCGCAAAGTCTCGAACAGCAAGAGTCCCATCCTTAGCCTCCTTTTCACCAACCACTAACATATAAGGAATTTTTTGAAGCTCTGCATTTCGGATTTTCTTGCCAAGAGACTCATTTGAATCATCGATTTCAAATCGAATATCATTAGCCTTTAATTTCTCCCCAACTTCAGTCGCGTACTTATTGAATTTATCACTGACTGACAAAATACGAGCTTGAACTGGCGCGAGCCAAATAGGGAAAGCTCCTCCATAATTCTCCACGACAATCCCTAGGAATCGCTCAAGAGATCCATAACAAGCGCGATGAATCATAACAGGCTGCTTGTCTTCACCGTCCTTGTCAACATATTTCATTTCAAATCTTTTCGGCATTGAAAAGTCGAGTTGGATTGTTCCACACTGCCAAGTTCGTCCCAAGCAATCATCCAAATGGAAATCAAATTTAGGTCCATAAAAAGCTCCGTCTCCTTCATTTAATTCATAATCAACACCAACTTCTTCCAGAACTTCCTTCATTACTTTTTCAGACAATTCCCAAACGTCATCTGATCCAATTGACTTCTCAGGACGAGTTGAAAGCTCAACTTTATATGAGAACCCATAGTGTTCGTAAACTTCTTTATACAATGCAATCACACGTTTTAATTCATCTTTCATTTGATCCTCACGACAGAAAATATGGGCGTCATCTTGAGTGAAAGATCGCACGCGGAATAGGCCATGCAAAACCCCAGCTTTTTCGTGACGATGAACAAGCCCAAGCTCCGCCCAACGATATGGAAGATCGCGATACGAATGAACTTTGTTTTTATAAATCATAATATGTCCTGGGCAATTCATTGGCTTTACAGCAAAGCCCTGCTCATCAATTTTAGTGAAATACATATTCTCTTTATAATTCTCATAGTGACCACTTTTGTGCCACAATTCTTCATTCAAAATTATCGGAGTCTCAATGAAATCATAGCCATATTTTTCATGCACTTGGAACCAATATTTCATCATCTGATTTTTGAGTCGCATGCCCTTCGGATGAAAGAATGGGAACCCAGGTCCTTCCTCATGAAAACTAAATAAATCTTGGTCTTTTCCAATACGTCTGTGGTCACGTTTCTTCGCTTCTTCAAGCATTCGAAGATGCTCGTCCAATTCTTCACGAGTCGGAAAACAAACACCATAAATTCGCTGTAACATTTTATTCTTTTCATCGCCTTTCCAATACGCTCCAGCGATAGAAGTTAATTTGAAAGAACCAACCTTTCCAGTCGATTCTAGATGTGGTCCACGACACATATCAACAAACATAATTTTCTCATCCGCAGGCCTCACATTTTCATAAAATGAGATGTCTTTTTCACCCTCCTCACGGAGGTCTTCAGCCATCTCAAGTTTATAAATCTCACCAGCCTTTTTCAGCATCTTAATAGACTCATCAATTGGCTCAACTTTCTGTGTGAATTTTTGATTTTGCTTCACGATCTGCTTCATTCTTTTCTCAAGCAATGGCAAATCCTCAGGGATCAACGTTCGCGGTAAATCGAAGTCATAATAAAAGCCGTTTTCGATCGAAGGTCCGATCGCGAGTTTTGCTTCTGGAAACATTTCCAAGACAGCTTGCGCAAGCACATGAGAACATGAATGTCTCATTGCTTCCACATCGATTTTTTGGTCAGATTTTTTTGCCATTGTATAATTTTGTTAGATTTTGCCTGTGCATACCCGCACGGTGCGGACCAAGCCTACTATGAAAATAACGAAACTTCAACTCAATTCGTTCCGTAATTACGCTTCAAAAGAGCTAAAATTCGACACGTCAAAGCCAACGATTTTGATCACAGGCGAGAACGGCAAAGGAAAAACGAACATACTGGAAGCGGTATACCTCCTATCAGTTGGGAAAACATTTCGTGGCGCACATCAAGAAGATTTGATCAAATGGGGGATGGACTACTTCACGGTAAAAGGAGAAATACAAAAAGGAGACAGCGATGATCAGCAATCCATGGGAGTTGGGTTTTCGACCTATCCGCGCAAAATAAAAACTTTTCACATTAATGAGGTGAAGAAAACTCACGCAGAATATTTAGGGGAATTCATCACGGTTCTTTTCCATCCAAAGGATCTGAATATGCTATATCTCGAACCAGGTCTTCGACGCAAATACCTCAATCTTCTATTGAGCCAGACTGACAAATACTACTTCGAAGCCCTCTCGAATTACACGAAAACACTCAAGCAAAGAAACGCCTTGCTCGACGAAATCTCGGACGGTAAAAGATCAAGCGATGAACTCGACATCTGGGACGAAAAAATAGCAGAAGCAGGCACGATCCTAATACAAAAACGCCAAGAACTAATAGAGTATTTCAACAGCAAAATCCAAGCAACATACAGAAAAATTTCAGGAGGAAAAGAGACCTTGGAAATCAAATACAAAACTTCAATCAAAGACACGGAAACATACACTCAAAAGCTCAAGCTCAAACGTGACAAAGACATCCGATATGGAACGACATCAATTGGCCCACACAGAGATGATATTAGATTCATCTTGGAAGGGAAGCCGATCGAAGAGTTCGCATCAAGAGGAGAATTCCGCACGGTGCTTATAGCTTTGAAGATTGCAGAAATCAGCTACATAAAAAAAACGCGCAAATTTTATCCAGTTTTACTTTTAGATGATGTATTCTCAGAGCTTGATGAGCAAAGACAGGCTCATTTGTTCGAGGCGATCGAGCCTTGCCAGACAATCATCACTACAACCGAAAATCCTCCAAAAACGCTGAAAAAATCCAAAACAAAGATAGTTAGAGTTTAACTCTAAAATCTGTCAAAACTAAATGTCCACCATCAGATTGTGCAAACCTGTAGTCAGGCCTATAATTTTAAATTAAAGGATACATTAATATATATATACATATCAAACCTGTTAAATAAATAACCTCATTTATATGAAAACAGTAAAAAAATTACTTGCAGCCATTTCTTGTGCAGCAATCCTTTTGGGGATGACTCCACAGCTTGAAATGCCAGTCGCGTTTGCGGGACCCCCTCTGCCAATTTCGGCATTCGAAATAATGACAATAGATACTCCGGAAACTCCATATGGTCAAAATAGCTTGGGAATAAAGTTCAACGTTCCTGACAATAATGCTCCAACTTACACGTATACTCTTGATCACGACGCGGGATGTGTGGCGGACCCATTAGTGATGGAGGAAGACGACATATCGGTAAGCTTGTCATTGCCAAGCAGATCTGTATTTACCTTAACGTTCCCAGACAATCCGTCATGCTATGTTGCTCAACCAAACAAAGATCCTAATATGGTTGAAGTCTCAATAAAAGATGGAGAAACTCCCGTAGTAGACGGAAGTAATCTGCCTGTTGATTCCTTTAATAACGTATTCGGAGCCCCCCTGACCCCCATAGGAACAATGTCAGTATCAGGACCAAATTTCGAACTTAATCCAGCTAATCCAGGGTTCGTAGACCCGAGTGTGAACGGGCTATACGCTCCGTTCGGCACATATAACGGACAATCATCATACAAACATACCACTCAAGAACTATACATGTTCTTTGACCAAGGAGGGGATGGCGGAGACCAAGATGGGAACTGGGACATAGCTACAGAAGAAGGTGGAGTAGAAATAATATACGGAGTGGGAAGCGGACCTGGCGATCCAGCAGGAGATTGGTTTGCAGGGGATGCACCTCAGGGACCAGCTCCTTCAATAGGTTCAGTAACATGGACAGAAACGCCACTCATAAGTGATCTAAATTTTGCGCAGGGAGATGCCTCAGACCCATTGGCGGATACTTCAGCGTATGGAATATATGCTGCTGATGGAACACTCAACACAAAGACAAGATACAAACATGCCACTCAAAACTTCTGGATGACCTGGGACGGAGTAGGGTTATGGCTTTTAACAGATGATAACCTAGGGGAGGGGACCAAATTAGGGCAGTTCATGCCTCCAGGAGGTTTAGAAGACGATCCCGGAGGACCATGGGGGACCCCTGTACAAGGGGCACCACCAGAGGATAATTTCACGGTCTCAGTAGCAACTTCTACAGGAACAATAGATGAAGATGGAGGAATAGGTTCCTTTCAAATCACAGCAGGAAGCTCAGTTCCCAGCGACTTAACAGTGAATTACAATCTGACCGAGGGATCAGCAACAGAAGGAGCACAGGCAGACTTCACAGTGGCTCCAAGTAATAGCTCTGTTGTAATCCCAACAAACGGAGGAGTAGCAATAGTTGATATTACAGTTACAGGAGTAAACAACGATGACGTTGGGGATAAAACCGTAGTATTAACACTAACTTCAGTCTCAGGAGGAGGTGGAGGATTCGAAATTGATGCAGGTAAAGCTGACGCAACAATAACTCTCACCGACGATGATGCTCCAGCTCCATACACAGTCGAAATAACTCAAGGCGCAGACGCAGAAGGAGTTGAAGGAGGAACCTATGATGCCTTCACAATAACGTCAGACGTAGAGGTGGCAGGCTCAGATCTAACAGTATTTTTGAATACATCAGGGACTGCACAAGGAGGTGTCGATTATACCTCAGTAGCACTAGCGGTAATCCCAGTCGGACAAACAAGCGTAAACATCCAAGTGGAAACATCAGATAATCAAGATGTAGAAGATCCAAAAACAGTGATATTAACAATAGGACCAGACCCATCATATTCAGTTGGAGTCAACGACGAAGCGAGTTTCACAATCAACGACGACGATGGAGGACCACCAGACCCAGAAATAACAATCGACACAACCCCAGTAACCATTCAAGAGTACAATAATGGAATAGATACAAACATCACAGTGACAGCCTCAGCTCCAGTTGCTGGGGACCTAGAGGTTGGTTACATCCTAGCTGGAAGCGCATTAAACGGTCCAAGCAATGATTACACTGGAGCAGACTCTCAAGATCTACCTGCAACAGTAACCATTCCAAACGGAGGAACCACAGCCAACATAGCAGTCCGTCCAGTTGATGATGTGACAGGGGAAGGGTTTGAAGATATATCAATACAATTGCAAGGAGGAGTAGGTTATACGGTCGGAGCAAATGATACAGCTCCAATCACAATAGCAGATGATGATACTCCAACAGTACAAATTTCCCCACCAACTGCATCGGTAGGAGAAGGGGATTTCGTAGATACAGAAATAGCCTTCAGTTATTTAATTCCAGAAGCAGGAATGGACTATACCGTCACGTATGAACTCTCAGGGACGGCAACCGAAGGCGTGGACTATACCTTTTCAGTCCCAAGCCCAATAACTCTAAATTCGGAGGCCCAAACTGTACCAATAAGATTTACTGCAACCCCAGACATCCCTACCGATATAGACGAAACAATAATAGCAACAATAGCGGCGGGAGCAGGATACACAGTAGGTGTATCAGACACCGCAACCCTCACTATCACAGATGTAGCTCCACTGCCCCAAGTAACAATAGCGGCAACTGCTGGAGCATTTGAGGAAGGAGCAGTACCAGGACAATTCACAGTAACATCAAACGCACCTGCAGGAGTAGGAGGATTGACAGTTGACTATGAAATCGATGGAAACACCACAGCGGAAACGGTCGCAGACTACGAAGCACTAAACCCACTCTCAGTGGTTATCCTAGAGGGCCAAACAGAGGCAATAATCAGCGTTACCCCAGTCGATGACGACGCCATCGAAGGCAATGAAGATCTAGTACTAGCAGTAATAAACGGAGATGGCTACCAAGCCGGAAACCCAAATGTGGCAGTCATGACAATAACCGATAACGATATCCCAGAATCAATAGCAATTATTTGGGGACTACCAGATCCACAAGACAATTATGAACCAGCAGCTGCAGGGACTACGCTAGGTGCTGAGTTAAAAATAAGATCAAACTACCCAGTTATAGCAGCCATAAACTTAGGAGACACAAACTGTCCTGGCGACGACTATGAACTAGAGATGACTTACAATGGACCAGGAGGGGGAAGTGTAAGTTCGGGCATAATAAACCAGCCTGCGTACATATTCGACAGCCCAAAAACCATGATTCCCGGAGGTCCAGAAGCAGGTACATATACAGTTATAGCAACATGTCAAGGCGGAGCTCAAGTCGAATCAGATCCAATCACAGCAACACTCCTAGCCTCATGTCCTGGTGATTTCTGTGTGGACGCAGTACAAAATGGTTCAACCTACGAAGGAACACTCAATGCCTCACTAATGAAAGCTGGTGATCCCGCTGTTAGCATATCTCTAGAAGATATAGCAGACGAGGGTGACATACTAATAACTCCAACCACAGTGTTCACAGTAAACCAATCATGGAACGGAGCGGCGGACGTAACCTACACCGAACTCGCAGATCCACTAGCAGCAGTATTCACAGGCTACATTAGTGGAGGAACTGCGGTAGACATAACTTCAAGCATCCAAGAACCAATGAGACTAAGTGACGAAGCTTTTATAATAATGCCAAATGCAGATTTCGCAGGATACAGCGATCCGATAGTCTATGCGGACGGAGGAACAGGTATCGGATTATATAAAGTAGAACAATGCACAGCCGAAGAATATACGGGAGGAGGATCACAGCAAGACTACATAAATGTAGACAACTATAACGTACCAACAGATAGATCATGTTATATAGCAGGAGACGGCACAGTTCTCATAGCAACCCGTCACTTCTCAGCATTCGCCGCAGGTGAAGGAACAGGGCAAGAAATAGCTACGCTAACAATAACAGGAAACAGACCGTGGGATGGGGATACCTCAGTGCCGAGAGGTCAAGGAGTAGAGGTATTCTTTGATGAAGATCCTGATTCAGGAAGCACAATATTCCCACTGACCAACACTGGCAGCAGCGTTATGTCAATCATGAATACAGATCTGGGGGCAGCTGTCACAGGGACATGGGAGACCTTCCCAGATCCATGGATGCCAGGAGGTTTCATTGCAAAATTTCAACCACAAAATGACCAAGGGAACAACGTTGAGTTATTGGGAGAAACGAATTATACGTTCATAGTGGATCAAGCCTTCGCAGGTGACCTACAACATGCTGAAGCAGGTGTAGAAAATTACGAAGACGTGGCTTTCTCAGGATCATATGAGGTTTCATTCACAACAGAGGCCTCAGTGGCTTATGGAGGAGATGGATTCGGATCTGACCAAGGTGGAGAAAACCCTGCTGATGTATGGCTGTCATTTCCAGATGCTTGGAACGGAGACATCTTCACACCAACTATGTCTACGATTATATTGAAGTCTAATAGATTACTGGATACAACTACATTCGCTGGGAACGTAACTCTTCACAAAATTACAAATGGAGTAGAGGGGGCGGCATTACCAGCAACAATCCTCCCTACTGTTCAAGAAACTACCACCTCAGAACAAATATACATAGTCCCTGACTCTCAACTACAAGAAGGATTCGAGTATGTAGCAAAAGTTACAAGAGACGTAACTGATTCACAAGGAATGCCAATAGCAGGGAATGTAGAAGGCAACGACGGAGAGATCTTGTCAACAATAGGATGGGGATTTGATAATATGGGGCCAGTTAAAGAATATTTCGTAGTAGGGACAGGATCACTGACTGTAGAAAGTGCAGGGAAAAACATAGACATGTACATAGACAATGGGAATATAGTAGGAGTTCCGGTGAACAAAAGAATAAAACTTTACTATACAGGACACCTAGACCCGACAACTGTTAGCACTTCTACAGTCTACTGTTCGTCAACCTCTGTGACAGCAGAAGTAGAATATATACCATCTGAAAAAGCGATTTTGATAGAAGCAGAACTAAGTCCAAACACAGAGCAAACATGGATAGTGGAAGGGGCACAAGACATGGAAGGAAATGTCCTAGGTGACAGAATATTTACATTCACAACTGGTGGAGCAGACTCAACTGATCCACAAATCGTATTCGCAGAAGCAGACAATTATGGATTCTCAATTTGGATAGATGAGACAATGGATTTTGATTCAGCAACGGATATGGACAACTGGACTTTCAAAACATGTCCAGCAGCTACGACATTCACAAATGCAACTACATGTTCAGATGCCTCAACCCCAACAACATTAGCCAAACAAGGTAAAAACCTCTACTACAATGAGACGGGGAATGGATCAAAAATCAACGCGGATGGATTTACTTTGACTCCAGACCTACCATTCTACGTCATTGCCGGAGCGGGACTGACTGATCTAGCAGGGAATTCAATAGATGCTAGTGCAAACTCATACACAGGAATAATCGATGACGCAAGTCTATACGAAGGAGGTCAAGGTATGGCTACCATGGCAGGGATAGGGAATGAAGACATAAACTGGGCAAGTGAGTGGCAACAACCAACCAATTTTAATTTCAGTAACTCGAAAACTAATAAAACATCAACAGTATACGTAGACATACCATTCACTGAAACGATTGCAGAAGGTTCTCTGATATACATGACAATAAACGACGGAACATTCGATGTTAGTAATGCAATTCCAGATCCAAATACTTATCTTAACGAAGGTAAATTTGCAAGTACTGACCCAGAAGATGGAGAAGCAGGTGGAGCAGAAAATGATGGTATTTCAGTAATAGAAGCAACAAATACGATCATTATGAAGCTCGATAGAGCCATTCAATCTGGAGAATACTTCATGTTTGATATAGCTGACGTAATAACCTCAAGCGAGGCGGTAACTGCAAATACGACAATCAAAGCAAAGACCTCAGCAGGAGTCTTGATTGAATCATTCGTATCAAATGAGTTCTCAATTGTAGCAGCTGGAAGCCTGACAGTTAGCGGTACAGTAAAAGATGAATCAGACGACAGTCCTATATCAGGGATCACAGTATACATAATGAACAACAACGGAACCTACGAAGAGACAATAACAGACATAAATGGAGAATATTCATTCACAGGGCAACAAGCTGGAAAAGTAGATATAGGTGTAGACCCATTCTATCAATCAGGAGGGTCCGAATATATGGCCCCACCGGGTACAGAGACAATGTGGTTGGAGGAAAACACAACGAAAAATTTCTTGCTAACAGCATTAGGAGGTGCCGGATCAGCAACATTGAACGTCCGAGTTATGGCAGAAGATCTCGAATCAATCAGTTCACTAGGATTCAATGATTCTATAGATATATTTGTAGGAGGTCCATCAGCATTCATGGTGAAGACTTTGACAAGATCAGAACTACAAGATCATCTGTCTGATTCAATAGCAAACCCTATAACATTCAACCTCACTCAAATTGGAGGTTGGAATGTAGGCATGGGGCCTGCTATCCCATTTGGAACATTCCAGGTGATAGATCATGACTGGGTTACCATGGGAGGAACAGACGTAATGGTTACACAGAGTGACTTGGATTCACAGGTTATACAACAAGTCGTAACGATGGACATACTAACAGAAGATCAAACCGTCACAGGAACTGTTGTAGATCAAGATGGAGATGCCATCCCAAATGCAGAAGTATTTGCATATAGCCCTTCGGCAGGAATGGACTTCCATACACAAGCTGACTTAGATGGATCTTTCAGTATGGGAATAACAGAAGGTGTATATAAATTTGGAACCTTCTTGCCAGGAATGCCAATGTCAAAAGAAGTAAAGGTAACAATCAACTCATTGGGAGAGATCTATGTAGGAAATGCAACCGAAGCATCTGAAACTCTTACTTTAACAATAGGAAGTACAGGAAGCACAGTTATCAGTGGTATCGTATATGATACATCAGGAAATGCAGTTCAATATGCTCCAGTTTGGGCATTCCAAGAAGATGGTTGGGGAAATGCGTCCGCAATGACAGATGCAAATGGTAATTATGTGCTGTACGTAGACACTGACGGAACATGGACTGTGCAGGCAGACATCCCAGGGTTTGGATTGGCAGGTACAAATACTGTAACAATATCTGGAGGTGAGTCCTCAACTGGAAACAATTTCAACCCAAGTAGCAGTGGTCTGGTAACAGTGAGCGGATCAGTCATAGGGGCTGAGACAGTACAAGGAATAGATGTATCAGCTTGGGGACCAAGTGGTTGGTCATCGGCAAAGACAGATTCAAACGGAGCCTTCTCAATGCAACTTCCATCAGGAATATATGACATTGAAGCATATTCATATGTATACGGAAGCCTAGGATTCGGCATGAGTCAATCATTCGAAAGTGACACCACTTATAATTTTTCAGTAGCTACTCCTAGAACTGTAACTGTAAATATTGTAGACAGCAATCTAGGTCCTGCTAATTTAAGTGAAGGAGTTTCTGTAAATTTCCAAAAAGTAGACTCTCCAGTAAATAATCATTTCTATATTCCAGCAGGAACAAGTAACGTAACCGGGGAAGTTCAAGAAGGCCAATACTATGTGGACACATTCCTGCCAGGAATAGATCATAACAATATTAGTATCACGGGACTGAACAATGGGGTGCTAACAGTAGATGGAACCGAAAACATAACTATATCAATACCAGAATTAAGATCGGTGTCAGGGGTAGTAGCAGATGGTATTGGGAATCCAATGCCAGGGGCTTGGGTGTCTGCATTCAATCCTTCAACAGGTCAGCATTTGGGAGTAATGGCAAATGAAGGAGGTTCGTACTCGTTGATGGTTCCAGAGGGGCAAAGCTTCAATATCATAGCCGATTCATATGGATTTGGTTCCCCAGAATATGAAATAGCAAGTACAGGAGATGTACTGAGAGACATAACACTTACCTTATTTGAGAACACAGCAACAGGAACTGTAAGTGCTTCCGGAGAAGGTTTTGCAAATGCATTTGTATTCGCAGAGAAGTTAAATGTTGATGTAAGCCAATTTGCATCAACAGAAACAAATGCAGATGGATCATATTCATTGCCACTGGGTGATGGGGTTTGGAGCGTGATGGCAATCGGTCCAGGATACGCAGAAACACCAGGCCAAACAGTAGACACAGCAGTATCAACATCAGGAATAAATTTCTCACTATCTGATGCAGTTGAAATCCAGGATCCTAAATCACTCGCACTGAATTCTTCGAATGGAGGAGTTCTAACAGACGACGATATGGGTGTCAAAGTTACAGTCCCTGGAAATGCACTGAGTTCATTAAATGAAAATATGCAAATTACAGCAGCTCAAAACAATGCTGTGTTTGGAACCAATACAACAGCCATAATCGGAAGTTATGGGTTCGATTTTAACGCATTTGATCAGAGTAACAACCCAGTAACAAACTTTAGCGATGAATTAACTATACAGATTACATTAGTCTTAGCAGATCTAACAGCTGCTGGGGTCACGACATATGATCAATTAAAGAATGTTACTATCGGATACTATGATAGTACAACTGGTAAATACGTGAGTGAGCCAACAACAATAACGGCAAAAGATTCATCAGGCAATCAGGTATCTAATGCAACAATGCAAGAAGGTACATTAACAAGCGCGTTAGTTGCAACAGTTGACCTTTCATCACTGGTAGATCACTTCACCACATTCGCCCCAATAATCCCAACAGGTGACACTCCACCAGCAACCCCAACAGGATTATCAGCAGTTGCAGGAGACACAACAGTGACTCTCTCATGGACAGCAAACGCAGAAGCAGACATGGACTACTACAACATCTGGGAAGCAAATGTGACAGAAGGAATCCTAACAACATTCACCCACGCAAGTTGTACATCAACATGTTCTACAACGATCACAAGTCTCACAAACGACACAGAATACGCATTCCAAATCCTAGCTGTAGATGACGGAGCAAACTCATCAGCAGGTAGCTCGTCAGTTTCAGTTACACCAGTTGCAGATCCAAGCGGAGAAGTCGTAACCCCATCACCAACAGGCGGAGGAGTGATCCTTCCATCAGGAGGTAGCGGTCGATCAAGTTCAACAAAAGATGACGAAGATGCAATCGCTGATTTCATTCTGGAAACAGCAAAAGATCTAGTCGAAATTAATGAGATAGGAACTATCGTCGACGCAACAACAGTCATCTCTGATGATGAAGTTGTGAAAGTAACTTTCGAAGAAAGCACAACCGTTCTGGACGGAGAAGTTGATCTAACCAAAGGTATTCCAGCACCAGAAGTTGCAGAAGGAGTTACTACAGCAGCTCCAGAAGGAGCAACACTAATAGGAGAAATCTACGAAATAGGACTTGCAGAAATAGGATTGGTATTCAGCAAGCCAGTGACAATAAGAATGGCTGTCCCAGAAGGATATGACACAGATGACGACTTGAAGATATACTATTTGGATGAAGAATCTGATGAATGGATATTAGTAGATGATGGTGGAGAATTCATTGAAATAGATGGTGTAGATTATATTGCAGCAGACACTTACCATCTGACAAAGTTCACCATAATGGAGCTTCTAGAAGAAGTCATTGAAGAGGTAGACCCATTCGTATTAAAGGACGTCCTAACTCACTGGGCTAGAGAATACATAGAACCTCTATACGAAGCAGGTATCGTGAAAGGAAAGACATCAACAACATTCGTTCCAAATGCTGATGTCACAAGAGCAGAGATGGTAAAACTTGTAATAGAAGCATTCGGTCTCAGAATGAGAGATTACACAGAGCTTCCATACCCAGATGTATACGCAAGTGATTGGCACGTAGACTACATGGCTACGGCAAAGATAGCAGGAATCATAGATGCAAATGAAGATGGGAACATCAATCCAAACGAAGC
>CAZBZZ010000006.1:0-19387 GCA_964496555.1 uncultured Candidatus Peribacteria bacterium | reverse complement strand
AATCGCACCAAGTGCAATACCTCCAACAACAAACGGAACTAACTTCTTGAAAGTCTTAAATCCTTCCTTGAAAGAATATCTCAATCTAAAATAAAATTTCCTGAATTTTCTAGATTCAGCAATCTTCCCTTCCGCCTGATCTAAAATAATCTCTTTCTCAAGTCCCAAAGCCACTATCACCAAACCAGCTACAACTCCAAGCAAAATACCAGTCCCCGCATAAAGAACAGCCAACTTCCAACCAAAAAGCCCTCCCATTATCACAAACGCCACCTCATTCACCAAAGGCGAAGTAATCAAAAAAGAGAACGCCACCCCCATAGGAACACGAGCTTTTAAAAACCCAAGAAAAAGCGGAATAGACGAACACGAACAAAAAGGAGTCACTGCTCCAAAAGAAGCCGCCAACAGGTTCCCCAAACCAAATCGAGTCTTCTCAATCCTCTTTCGAAACTTCTCAGCATCAACATAAGTCCTCACAAAAGCAATCAAACTCACCACAAGAAATATCAACACCAAAATCTTCATCACATCATAAACAAAAAAGTAAACAGCATCCGTCAATTGAGCACCTTCAATCATCCCAAACCACCTATAAACAATAAGATCCGCAATATATTCGAACATATTTTATTTGGTTAAATTTTTGCTTCAACACCAAGACCAGCTTGCATACAAGCCTCCCCGTCCTGGTAAACCCGACTCCCCACAGACTTTGCCTGTCTTTGATATTTCCCAGCATACGGATTTTCCGCAGACTGATCCATCTTGCAAAAAACCAGCTGACACACTCGCCTACCAGCCTTCAATTTAATTGGCAGAGAATTAGCATTATAAAGCTCAAGTGTAATCCGTCCCTCAAATCCAGGATCAACCCATCCAGCATTTTGAATAAAAAGACCCATTCGACCAATCGAACTTCGCCCTTCAACAAAAGCCGTCAAATTATCCGGCAATTTCACATATTCCATTGTAGTCGCAAGCAAAAAAGAATGCGGCGGAATAGTCATTTCATCCCCCTCTATCTCTCGATATTTCGGTTCCCCATCCAAAGTCAACACATCCGAATTATTATCATCTACAACCAAATAATGAGTCCCAATCCTACAATCAATAGATGCAGGTTGCACAGAGTGCTCAGCCAACGGCTCAACTACAAGAGACCCCTCCCCCATCATTTTCTTCAATGTTTTATCTGATAAAATCATTTTAAAAATTGTTTTAAAAAAGTATTGCGCGCAAAGCATACCACTGCTATATTGTTATTGCAAATGATTCTCAATAAGAAAATCACGCTAAACCAAAATGAAATGACAGACTGCCCATGCGATTGCCTTTGCAAACCGCGACTCACAAAACAAAGAAAAGTAATACTTGAACAACTACAAAGCGTTCGAACTCACCCAACTGCAGAAGAAATTTTCAAAATGGTGAAAGTACATCTCCCTGGAATTAGCCTTGCAACCGTCTACAGAAACCTAGATTTTCTAGAAAAAGATCAACAGATTCTAAAACTAAAGCACAAAAACAACGAAAAAAAAGCCCATTACGACGGCTTCCCCGCTCGCCACTATCATTTGATATGCAAAAAATGCGGAACAATTGTTGACATTGAAGATTGCGGCTGCGTACTATTAGACGACAATAAACTCGGCAAAAAATACGGATTCAAAATAGATCCCACTTCCATAGAAATAATGGGAACATGCAAAAAATGCAAATAATTTAACCTATAAAAATGAAAAAACATCGATGTAAAGTATGCGCATATATCTATGATCCAGCAGCAACCGAAAACGTAGCATTTGAAGATCTTCCAGAAGATTGGAAGTGTCCAGTATGCGGGGTAGGAAAAGACCAATTCGACGAACTTCACCACATGGGAGAAGAACAAACCGGAGGAGAAGCTCAAGAAAAACACGTCCCTGTAATAGAGGGAGACGAAATCAAAACAGTTGTTACAGTGGGATCAGTAGAACATCCAATGACTGAAGAACATCACATTCTTTGGGTCGAACTGCATGAAGGAGATAAGATTATAAAGAAAATTGATCTTGCAGTTGGAAACCTACCAGTAGCAGCTTTCGAAGGAATCCCATTCAAACCAGAATACAAAGCCCTAGCTTTCTGCAACCTGCACGGAATCTGGGAATCAGAATAAAAAAACTACCCCCTAACCCCAAAATTATGAACGGAGGATGCAAAGGCTGCTAAACAGCGATTAAATCTAAAAAAAATTAACCCTAAATCTTATGGACTGCAAATGTGGATCATGCAAGGAATGTAATTCTTGTGGATGCGACTGCGAGAATTCTTGTAAAGACTGTGGATGCGACTGCTCTTGTAAATCAGGAGGAGGTTGCGGATGCAAACACTAAACATTGACTCTTTAAAAATTAACCATACAAAAAATGGACACTCAAAATGACCCTCATGTTTGTTGTAATCAAGAACCTGATTGCATAACAGCAACAATAGGAAAACAAGCCCCAGACTTCAGAGTCGAAGGCTTCTACAAAGGAGAGAAGAAACACTATTCTCTCGAAGACTACAAAGGAAAATGGAAGATACTTTTCTTCTACCCACTCGACTTCGCTTTCGTCTGCCCAACAGAACTCATTGAAATGAGTAAACGACACAAAGAATTCGAAGAACTAAACGCACAAGTCCTTGGGATCAGCGTAGATAGTGTATTTTCACACGAAGCATGGCTCAAAGATCTAGGAAAACTCAATTACCCCCTTCTAAGCGACATGACAAAAGAAGTCAGCTTCGACTATGGAGTTCTTCTAGAAGATCAAGGAATCTCCCTCAGAGGAGCTTTCATCATCAGCCCAGACGACATACTCAAAAGCATGACTGTAAACGACCTAGAAGTAGGACGAAGTGTCGATGAACTTTTAAGAGTAGTTAAAGCATTCCAAACAGGAGAACTCTGCCCTGTAAACTGGACTCCAGGAGGAAAAACACTTGGTAAGGCATAAATTTGGTGTATCATAAAAATCGCCGCCAAGGCACAAAAAAAACTTAACAAATCAAAAATGGACAAAAAAGAACTAATAGATCTATTGAACAAAGATCTATCACTCGAGTACGCAGCAGCAGTACAATACGTTCAACACGCTGCAAAAGTTACAACAGCAAAATACCAAACAATTCAAAAAGAACTAATTGTTCACGCAAACGAAGAAATCGGACACGCACTCCAATTAGCAGAACAGATTGAATACCTCGGTGGTAACCCAACTGTCGAAATAGGTGAACGTCACGTATCAGACGATTCAACAGAAATGTTGAAACAAGACCTAGCGGGAGAACAAGACGCAGTAAAAAGATATCGTGAACGCGTAAAACAAGCCCGTGAATTAGAAGAATGGGGACTCTCTAGAGTCCTTGAAGACATCTTGTTGATGGAAGAAGAACACGAAAGAGATTTGGCTCAGGCTTTGGATCAGTAGATCTAAACCTTCCCCACACTTTTCACCAACACATCAACAGCTTTCTCAAGCTCCTTCTTCGAAGTAAACCGACTCAAACTAAACCGAATCGCATTCGAAGCATCCTTGTTAGACCTGCCAATCGCCTTCAACACATGACTGGCCTCCTTGCCCTCATTCGCACTACAAGCAGATCCTTTTGAAGTAGAAATCCAAGCTGAGTTGAGATAATCCCCCAACATCTCCACATCAACCGGAAAAGAAAAATTCACATTATTACAAAGCCGTTTCTCACCAGACCCTTCATCAAGCGGACCATTCAACTTCACGCCCTCAATCCTACTCACAACTTCACGAATAAACAGATCACGCATTTTCACCATATCTTTCACATGCTTTCCTTTCATAGCCAACTTAGCAGCTTCAGCAAACCCAACAATTCCAGGAATATTCTCAGTCCCAGCACGCAAACCTCCTTCATGCCCACCTCCATGCTGCCACGGCACAAGCTCAACGCCCTTCCGGACATAAAGAGCTCCAACACCTTTCGGTCCATGAATTTTGTGAGAATTCAAAGTCATCATATCCACATGAGCCTTCCGAACATCGATCGGAACCTTTGTAAAACTCTGACATGCATCAGTATGAAACAAAACCCCAGCCTTCTTGCACACAGCCCCCAAAACATCCAGATCCTGCACAGTCCCAATCTCATTATTTCCATGAATCACGCTCACCAAAAAAGTATCATTCCGCAACGCTTTCTCCAAATCCTCCACTCGAACAAATCCATCCTTATCAACATCCAAATAAGTCACTTCAAATCCCTGACTCTCAAGCCACTCACAAGAACTCAAAACACAACTATGCTCAGCCTTTGTAGTAATAATATGCTTCTTCCCAGTCTTCTCCTTCAATTGAGCAAAAGCAGCCCCTTTAACAGCAAGATTATTCGATTCAGTTCCTCCAGAAGTAAAATAAACCTCCTTTTCATTAGCTCCAATGGCCTTCGCCAAAACACGACGAGAATCATTCAAAGCAATCCGCGCTTTCGTTCCCACATCATGGACAGAACTCGCATTCCCATAAGCATCAGAAAAATAAGGCATCATAGCCTTGACCGCCTTGGGATCAACCATCGTACTTGCTCCGTTGTCTAAATAAATTGTTTTCATGTTCAGAATTATACCCGATCTTTCACAAACACCAAATAATAAGCAACAAAAGCCACCAACAACCCACCAAATATATCCCAAACATAATGTTGCTTAACAAAAACTATAGAAACAGCCACAACACTCGCCATCAACAAATAAAAAATCGACAACTTCGCCCTGGCCTTATAAGCAGTAGCAAAAATCAAAGCACTTATAAAAACAATCGCCACATGCTGCGAAGGAAAAACATTTGCAGGATTATCAACCTGCCAAACATAAGCAAGCAACTTTTCACTCACCGTAACAGGAGTAAACCCCTCACTAGGCCTCACCATCCAAAACGGACAAAACAAATAAAACACATCCGTCATTATCAACACATAAATAAAAGCCCTCACCCCTTTCTTCAAAATCTTCACATCCTTCACAACCAGGAACGGAATAATCAAAAGAGGATAATACGTAAAATATCCCCAAATTGCAGGAGGCCAAAAAGGAATATATTGATCAATCCACATCGGCAAATATCTCTCCGGTCGAAGCTCAGCAACATACTCCATTACAGGATACTGCAAAGCAATAGCACCCAGAACTATCAAGGCGGCATGAAGTCTCCCAAATTTTGTAATCATTTGTTTCAAACGTCTCCAAAATAATTATTTACAAACACACCAACAAAATGTGTCAGAAAAATCACAAGCAAAGTAATCCCCACATGTTCAATAACAACCTGTAAAGGCTTCTCTCCTTTTTTACTAGCAAAAACAAAACTAAACACACTTATCAAAACCAATCCAACTATCACACTAACCAAAATAGCTTGCTCTAACGGAAGAAGAAGAACCGGAATAACAAAAATCGAAGCAAATATAAATTTGAAAAACAGAGTAGAAAAAGTCGCAATCCAAACTTCCTTTAAAGATTTTTTCTCACCAGACGATTCCTCAGAAACATGCATTCCCATCGCATCCGAAAGAGAATCCCCCACCGCAATCATCAAAATTCCACCAATAACAGCCAACCTTGAATTCGTTCCCGCACTCATTCCCACCATCATTCCCAAAGTCGTAATAATTCCCGAAGTCAAACCAAATCCCAAACCTTTTAAATAAGCTGTTCTAGTCATATTTTTTAGTTAATAACTTTATACACATTTCCGCCTTTTTTTGGCGTTGCTTTGATCTTAATCCCCACATCATCACCATTATACGCAGTCACCACATCTTCACGATCAATTTGCATCGACTCCAATTCCTGCTCGAACAAACCATGCTCAGTCTCAAAAACCAATCGATCCCCAACTCTAATACTTGAAGAAATCAAAACCGCCGCCACATCAATGCTGTCGAAAAAAGCATCGACAACTCCACATTGACGCATCTCACGCACATCCAAGCTTGAACTCGCGCTCGAACTTGAGTATCCACTAGATCCATAAGCATCATCATACGAAGAACCACCTCCCACCATTGGAGCAGAAAATTTCTCTTCAGCCTTCACCAAAGACGCAAATCCTCCCCCCGAACTCGCGCTCGAAGAACTCTCTTGAGCCGCTTTTCTCTCCGCCAACCGAGCCTTCAACGCTTCACGCCGCGCATAAACATCACTCGAACTCGAAACACTTGAAGAACTCGAAACACTCGAAGTTCCAAAACCAGACAAAGCTGGTCTCACAGATCTACGTTTTCTCTTCGGCTTCACAACAGGAATCCCCGCCTCTTTTCTCTGAAGAGCCGTTGCAACAGCCGGCCTCTTCCTAGCTTTCGCAGACAAACTCCGCTTTCTTTGAAAAGCAGGTATATTTGCTGATTCTGAAGCCTTAGCTCTTGGCATTAGGATGAGGTTAAAATCCAAATCCAATTCTACTACAACCCTTCAATTTCCTCAATTCCATATATTTTTGAGGGGTTAAAAAGATTAAAGAAATTGAAAAGAAAGAAATAAAAATATTCAATTATCTTTTTCATCATCATGATGATGAAAAACTGAATAGTTGAACATGTTCAACTATTCAGCCTGATAATTATATTTTTATTTAAAGATTTTCAATTTCCTCAATAAGCTCTTCAAGCCCCAAATTCCCAGCCCCACCTTTATGCTGCGATTCCTTCAACATCTCAACAATCTCCGATCGATCCACAGTCAACTCATCCAAATTACTTCCAACTTCAAAATACGCATCACGGAAAGGCATTCCACCCTTCACAAGAGCAAAAGCCTTATGAGTAGCAAAAAGCTCAGGAGTCATCGCATCATACAAACGATCTTCATCTGGAGTAATATTTTTAGAAATAATAGAAGCAACATCCAAAGAATCCTGCGTGAACTGCAACCCCAAGAAATACGGCCTTTTCAACTCCTGACCGTCTCGATGATAACCAGACATCTTATTCATATAATTCATCAAAATCTCCGCTCTAGCAGCAATCACAGTCGCTCCACGCGCTCGCAACAATTCAGCAACATCTAAATTCTTTTTCTGCGGCATAATAGACGATCCAGTTGCAATATTATCCCCAAATTTGAAAAACAAGTATTGTCCAGAAGAGAACAAAATTGCATCAGTAGCAAACTTATTCAAAGTCATCATCAAATGCACACACGCATCGAGAATCATCGCATGATTTTTTGCACGAGAATTGTGACAATAGATTGAATTGCTCTGAGTTTTCTCAAATCCAAGCAACTCACTCAGATAATCCCGATCAAAACCAAACGGCGTACCATATCCAGCTCCTGTTCCTAGAGGATTTTGATTATTAAGCTGAGCCACCACATCTAGAAACTTAATATCATCTACCAACCCCTCAGCAAAACTTCCAAGCCACATCCCCACAGTAGTCGGCATAGCTTTTTGGGTATGAGTATATCCAGGCATCGGCACAAATTCATATTTTTTCGCAGACCTAGCAAATTCAAGAGCAGCCTTCACAGCATATTCACGAATCAAATCCAATTTCGATCGAATAAAAAGCCTCTCAGTAACAATAACCTGATCATTCCTCGACCGAGCAGTATGAATCTTCTTTCCCACATCCCCATAATTCGCAACCAAATACGACTCGATAGCAGTATGACAATCTTCATCCTCCAATTTCACAACAAATTCACACTTCTTCCAAAGCTCAAGAACCTCACCCAACCCCTTTTCAAGATCAGCCAATTCCCCATCATTGAGAACTCCATCCTTGTGAAGCATTTTTGCATAAGCAACCGATCCATCCACATCAAAAGGAACCAACTGCTGATCATACTGAAGATCCTTACCAGCATTGTACTCCTCTACAGTGTGATCCATTTCGACCACATCTTTTTTGTGCCAAAGTTTTCTTTTTACAGTTTTAGCCATTTTAAATTAGTTTAAAGGTTTTATAAGCATTAATAGTAACAATTTCAGCAAGCTCTCGAGGTTTGTAGTATCGACAAGCTGAAGACAAAGTTCTCACTTCATCCCATATATCTCCAGAAATATCCGGTTCATAAATATCGCTAATATTATCAAGTCCCATGCAAACATTCACTCCACCCTCAATCAACTCTGGAACAGGACCAATAGAGTTGTGAAGAAGAGCCGTTTTGTCATCATGCTGCTTCATAGCTAGAGCCGCAGTCGGACAAATAATAACATTCGCCCCAACGTCCTTCAAACCAGCAATAATTTCCACTCTTTTCTCACGCGGCTGCGCCGCTACAGATATACAATGTAAGAAATTCACTCGTCCTTGCCATCCATGCTCACCCACCTTCGCAATCAATTTCTCAGTATCCCTTTCGAGAGGATTATTCTCCTGATCAATATGCACATCTATATCTTTCCCCAAATTCTTCGCAATCCCAAAAATCACATCCATATGCTTCAAATCCCCATCTCCATCAACATGAGCCCGATCAGCAGAAGGCAAACCTCCAACTCCATCACTCAACGCACAAGCTTCCTCGAAAATTCGCACTTTTTCAGGATCATGTCCCGAACCATCAGTATTCAGCAAACCTTGTGTCGGATGCGCGGACCATCTCAAAAGCAAACGCCCAGCATACTCCTCCTTCAATTCAGCAAAAGCCTTCACAATAGAAAGCCCAGTATTCAGATCAGCATCCGCATGAGTATGAAAAACAGCCACTCCCTGATCAATCATCATATCAAGAACTCCTCGAATACGAGCCTTCATTCCCTCTGGATTAGCCGCATTTTCCTTCCTGATAGCATCCACTAATTTCCATTTTTCCTCCATAAGAGCCATAGATTGAGCCCAATTTTCCTCATCCACAGTATATGCACGATCAAGATGAGCGTGCCCCGAGACCATACCTGTTATTTTCCCATCAGATTCTCGCTTCACATCTTCGACCGCATCAAAAAACAACTTTTTCAGAAGAAAAACAGGTTTTTCAGAATTAGACATAGTTTTAAGGTTAGAATTCCCCCTTTTCGAGAAAACTATCACTCAACTCAAAAAAACTCAAATTTTTCAGCTAGCAAGCCCAATCCTTTCCTGTCCAAATCCTCAAAACCCCCAAAACAAGATTGACATAACGGGTTATTTATGCCACAATTCACCCCTTAACTGAATTATGGGCCATAATCTTATACAACCAAATTTGGAAGACGACATAGAGGTAGCTCTTCGAGAATACCATCTCGACGACGAACCTCTAGAATCAGTCATACCAAAAGAACCAATAACCTTTGGTATTTTAACGTCTATAAGAGATGTTGGAGCAGACGACATGAATGGAATCTTGGTAAAAGGAATGATAGAGTCAATAAACCACGCTATAAACGACAGAAGATTGGGACTAGAACACCTAGTAAGACTAGGGGGAATCATCACTGACGACACTGTCTTGGACACAACTCACCCATTCCCAAAAACACCACAAACAGGAGAACAATGGATCCATCCACTCACCGACAGAAATTACGAAGGGGAATTACTAACATCAAATACTCACCACATTCCATCAACATTCAGATTAATACCAAAATACAAAACAGATGAAATAGCAGAAAGCCGCTTAGAATTCGAAGAAGAAATAGCAAAAGTAAGTAAACAAATGGGAGCAGAATTCATACTCTCAGACCATTTCATGGTACGAATCCTCCATCTAATAGAATCCAGCAGATACGGTATAGGGAAAGTATTGAACATACACCCAGGAATTACAGATCCAAAGGATCCAAACAGATTACCCGGACCAAGCCCAACACAAGACGCGATAGACCGTGTACGAGGAAAGAATATAGAAAAACGCCCATACAGAAAAAAAAGAAGTCTTTATATTCCAAGATCAAAACCCAAAGTCAGAGTATTCAAAACAATACAAAGCCACTTCAGTACAGGAGCAAGCCTACACGTAATGAACGGGAAATTGGACAGAGGACCAGTGATAGCTGACTCACAATCAACTCCAGTATACTCATCAGACAATCCCAACGACCTCAGAAAAAGAAATTATCCAACAAAAGCAGCCGTATTAATCGCTGGAATAGAACATTTTGTATTAACTATGTTAAGAAATATAGACCAACTCAATTTCGAAGAAGAAGAAGGCGATTCAACTGCCAGAAGCGTTAGAATAAACCGCAGAAGCCTGCTATAATCCAACTAGCAAGAAACCACCTTTCAAATGGGCAAACAAACCAAGAATAAAACCACCAAACTAGAGGTTTTAAGCAGCCTCTACGAATCTCTATCACAACACGGAGACAGCTTAAGAGATACTTTTAGAATAATAAGTAAAATCATCCAAGAAAATTTGAAGTCAGAATACTTAGACTTCGTTCTTTTAGATGAAAACAACCCCGAAAAAGCAAACATATACAGCATAACTAGAAGAGGAGATATCCAAGAAGTCTACACAAACATAGTCGGAATCTCAAAACACTCAATTCATGCAAAAAAAGCAGTAATCGAAGAAAAAATTAGAGAAAGTAAATACTACACAGAATGGCGAAAAAACATAGAATCAGAGATTTGCCTCCCAATTTTTCATAAAAGAAAAGTAATAGGATGCATCAATCTCGAATTCACAAAAACACAAACTTTCGACAAAGATACAATCACAACACTCGAGATAATCAGTAAAGCAGTAGGAACCACAATTTACACAACAAGCCTAAATGAAGAGATCAAAAAATCAGAAAGAAAATTCAGAGAGATAGTTGAAAACATGAATGAAGGCCTACTAGTACGAGACGAAAAAAAGAAGGTTAAATATGCCAATCCAGCCTTTCAATCAATGACAGGATTATCATCAGAAGAATGCATGGACTTAGATATTTTGGATATATTCACTCAAGAAAGTATAGACAAAATAATTCAAGGAAGATCCCCAAAACAACCCGTAAAAAAAGAACAACATGAGGTAATGTTAATAAATAAAGACAAAGAAAAAATACCAGTAATATATTCGAGAACACCAGTCTCAGAAGGAAGTTTAGGAATTTTCACAAACATGAAGGAAATAAAAGAAAAAGAGAAAAAGATTGTAGAACTCTCAAAATCAGACAAATTACTCGCTCACATTTCAAATAGTTCAATCGATGCCATAGTAAGTTTGGATCGAAATTTAATAATTCAAACCTGGAATATAGGAGCAGAAAAAATGTTCGGATACGAACCAGAAGAAGCTATAGGCAAAAACGTAAAAATGCTACTAACCCCAGAAAAACTAAAGAAAGGTGAATTAGAACAAGTTGTAAAAATGATCTTAGAAAAAGGATTCCTGAGAAGCTTCGAAACAACTCGACTCAAAAAAGACGGAAAAGAAATTTCAGTAGCAATTTCAGCAACAAAACTAACAGACGAAAAGAAAAGATTCATGGGCTTCGGAACAATATACAGAGACATCACCTACCAAAAAAAGGCTGAGAAAGAACTCCAAGCACGATTTGAATCAATGCAAAACGCATATCTAGAATTAGGAACACAAAGACGCCAATTAGATTATCTACTTGAAACATTGAACATAAGCGTCGGTGACGAACATTTCCCAAACATCGAAAACTATATAATCAACGCAGCAATGATGTTGACCAAAGCAAATGGAGCAACATTAAGAATATACAATAAGGAAAGTGGGCTTCTACATCTCACATCAGCAAGCGGAGTAAGTCCAGAATGGTGGGGAAAAGCCAAAATACAATACAAAGGAACAATACACGAAAGAGCCTTCCAATCACGACAACCAATATTCATTGATGACATCCAAAACAACCCTTCATATACAAGTCCACGTCTAGCAGCAGAAAATGACTTCAGATCTAGCTTGGTAATTCCTCTATACGTCAAATCAACCTATATAGGAAACATAGCTCTATACTCAAGCAGTAGAAACAAACTCCACCTATTAGACAACTCATTTATAGCAAACTTCGGGAAGCAAGCATCCCTAGCACTACTTACCCAGTCAAAAAACCACTCTAAATAACAGGCCATAAAACTTGCCAAAACCACACCTTCTCCGTACAATTAACAATTGGATATTCACATAACCCCAATTCCTATGTTTATAACTCCTTCTCTTCTTCTGATCGGATTCGCAATCATGGTAGCCGCAGTTTTTATCCCAGCCATTCTCAACCCAAAGAAATGGCAAAAATCTGCAAAAAAAATCATGTCAGATGAAACCATGATGAGAAACAACGCATTCATGATCATGATCTTTTCATTTTTGTTTCTCAGCGTACATTGGAAATTCAACGGTGGATGGTTCATTCTCATCCCAATAATAGGTTGGCTAACACTAGTAAAAGCACTTGTATACTTATGGTTTCCGAAATTCGTATACAGAATGGCAAAGAAATACTACCTCAAATCAGAGAACACACTAACACTCCTAGCATTTCTCATGTTGTTAGTATTCTCAATAGGACTGACCTACGTCGCCCTATACATCTACTAAAACAAATTCTCAATTATTGCATTTTCTTCTTGAGAATTCGAAGTCCCTTAGCTGAAATGGTCATTTTTTCGACCCTTCCTGTTTCAGGGTTGTAAACTTTTTTCTTCATCAAATTAGGCAGGAATCTGCGTTTAGTCTTTCGGTTCGAGTGACTAACGTTGTTTCCAGCTGAAGGTTTCCTTCCTGTTACTTGGCAAACTCTTGACATTTTTTTTCGTTAAATTTGCTGGCCCATTCTAACAACTTCCTTTGAAAAAGCAAGGAAAAAACAGAGTATTTCATTTAAAACAATCCTTCGAGAGGAATCTAATCGGAATAGTACATATCAAAGTCTCCACAAACCCATCCAAACTCAAGAGAATAATAAATCCTTCATTCGACCTCATCAAAACCAGATCCCCAATAGAAAACATTATAAATGCAAAAACACTGTAGAGAATAAAAAAGAAAATCCCAACCCCCATCCTGTAATTTATATTCGAACAACCCACCCTAAACAAAAAAGCTAAAACAAAACCAACAAAGAAATCCTTCACAAAAATCAGAAAAACTGGATTACCAAAATGGAAAAAGGAACCCTCCCCCTTCAAGAGCTCCAGAAAATCTGGGTAAAACCCAAAAATATTAAAAATCAAAATATTATAAGCCACCGCGACCAATCCAGTAACAAATCCAGCAAGTAAAAATGAACTAACTTTCCCTTTTAAAGGCATAATAAAACTTGAGTTTAACAAACAAAAACAATATAGTTGAAACCTCAAAAAAAACAAAATCCTAATTTAAGCAACTTCCCCATGGCAAAAAAAACATTCAGAACAGAGAAAGATTCACTGGGACAAATAAGAGTTCCATCAAACGCATCCTACGGAGCCTTCACCGCAAGAGCTTTAAATAATTTCCAAATTTCAGGGCTCAGAGCCCCAGCAATATTCAGAAAATCACTCGGACTCATCAAACTCGCAGCAGCAGAAACAAACACATCGCTCGGAGAACTAGACAAAAAACTTGGCAAATCAATCGCACAAGCAGCAAAAGACTTCTCCGAAGGCAAATTTGACACAGACTTCCGCATGGACGCCATCCAAGCAGGAGCAGGAACCTCATACAACATGAACGCAAACGAGATAATAGCAAACCGCGCAAACAAGTTAGCTCACCCAAACAATCACGTAAACAAAGGCCAATCCTCAAACGACGTCAACCCATCTGCAACCAAAATTGCAGCACTCCTCTCACTCCCCTCACTCGAAACAGAAGTTAAGAAACTAGTGAAAACATTGAACGCAAAATCAAAAGCCACTAAATCAATCAAAAAAGCAGGACGTACACACCTCCAGGATGCAGTCCCAATTTCATACGGACAAATATTCGACTCATACGCAAAAGCAATCGAACGATCTCTCAAAACTCTATCAGCCGCTTCTGAAGACTTACACGAATTAACACTAGGAGGAACGGCAGTGGGCACCGGAATCACCGCTCACCCAAAATTCAAAACAACAGTAACAAAAAACCTAAGCAACCTCACCGGATTAAAACTAAAAAGCTGCCAAAATCTCACAGAAGGAGCAACTAATTACGCTCCATTCTCAGACTTCAGCAACGCAGTAACATCACTAGCCAGCAACCTATACCGACTAGCAATGGATCTTAAAATCCTTGGATCAGGCCCATACACAGGTTTAGCAGAATTGAAACTTCCTGAAGTTCAACCAGGATCATCAATCATGCCAGGCAAAGTAAATCCATCAATCCCTGAAGCAGTCGAGATGGCCTTCTACCAAATCTCAGGAAACAACGAAACCATCCGCCTAGCATCAAGCAACGGACAACTCGAACTCAACACAAACTGCCCAATAATCATGTACAACCTAATTCAATCTCTAGAAATCCTCACAACCACAGCAGAAATGTTCCGTACACGTTGCATCGACGGCCTCACAGTAAACAAAAAACGAGTCAAAGAACTTTATGATGGCAGCCTAGTAGAAGCAACAACCCTAGTAGACAAACTCGGATATGACAAAGTCGCCGAGATGGTTAAGAAGGGGAAGATCTAAACCAAAGGCGCTGAAAACTTTTCCTCACCAAGGCTATTTGTAGTGCCTCCATCACCTGAATCATCCTGATCATCTTCTTCATATCCCTTTTCCATCTGATCAATCATCTTCTCAACTTCAGCACGAGGCATTCCATACGTCTCTCTAGAATTTTGAATAATTTTGTCACTCAAATCATGAGTAACTTTCGGAACAGTAAGAGTATATCCAGAGAACGGATCCCTCAATTTCCCATCAATAGTCATCTTCACATAGAATTCACGAACCCCAAGATTAATAATATCATTCGCTTTAAAGATAGGCGTAAACTCACGTTCAAGATTGAACGCATCATCCGCACCCACACGGAACGAAATCATCGAACCAATATTTCCAAACACCATCGATTTCGTATAATCATCAAGCTGTCCAAGATGCTGATGCGACACACATAAATTCAGACGGTATTTACGCGCTTCAGATAAGATTTCACCAAAAGTATGAGTTGCAAAGTTCTGGAACTCGTCCACGTAAAAGTAGAAATCCTTACGATCCTCCTCCGGCATCGCCGCACGTTTCATCGCACTACGATACAACGAAGTGATAACCATCGAACCAATAATTCCACTGATTTCTTCTGACAAAGTCCCCTTCGACACATTCATCAAAAGAATCTTTTGATTATTCATAATATCATCCATGTCCATTCTGTTTTGTGGCTGCCCTACTATGTTTCGAACCACAGCAGTCGACACAAACTGACCAATTTTATTCAAAACCGGCACAATCGCCTCATTATCAAATTTTTCACTCCACGCAGCAAATTCATTCACCCAAAAGTTTTTCACCACCGTATCAGTAACATGCGACACAACTTTCTGACGATAGTTCTTATCAGTCAACATTTTCAGGATTCCAAACACAGTCGAATTCGGATAATCAAACAACGCCAGAACAGTGTACCGAAGCACATGCTCAAGACGATACGTCCAGTTATCCCCGAACATTTTCTTGAAAATCTCAATAAATCCCATCGCTACATGTTGCCGATATTCCTCCTCAACAGATTCAATAGGATTGAAACCAATCGGAAAAGCCATGTCAGCTGGATTGAACACCACGACATCTTTGGCTCGATGCTCAGGCACGTATTTCAAAACATTATCAATCAAATCTCCATGCGGATCAAGAACTCCAACCCCTTCTCCATTCAAAATATCTGAAATAATAAGTAGCTCAAGAAGTTTACTTTTACCCGTTCCACTTTTCCCCACAACATAAAGATGCCTTCGCCTATCCTTCCTCGGAATACCAAACTTCAAGTATTGATTATGAAAATTTGTAGTCGCAAAGAAACTAACCGTCTTCGGATCAACATTCCCCTCCTTCGGAAGATCCATTGGCGGTTCCGCTTTTTTTGAAACAGTACAAACCAAATTCGGCACTGCATGTTTCGCACCTTTCGGCAGATGGAAAACAGAAGCCAATTCCTGAATATTCAAAACATATTTCCTCGATCCAAATTTACGAGCCCTATAATCTTTTAACATAGAAGGACTCGAACTAATCCTAGAAACTTTAAATCCATTCAAGTCTTGTTCATCAAAAATCGAGAAAGTATTAGCCAACGCCTTCAACTTACTAGCCGCCACCCTCTGATCAGGTGAAAAATATGCAATTCTAATAGAAGTTTTAAATGTATCTTTTCCGAACTTTTTAGCAGCTGACTCCTTTTCTTTCTTCAAAACATCCCCACGAGATTTCGTTTTGAAAAGCTTTCGAGGATCAAACTTATTCAAAAAAGATTTAAAAGACAACCTAATTTTCTTTCCTAAACTAAACCGCCCCTCACCAGAAGAAGGTTGCATAACAATCTGCACCCAACTCTGTTCATTTTCCTGAGTTTTCGTCAAAAATGAGAAAATCGCAGACATACTAGAACCTTCAAACTCCTCATATGTCTTGATAGGATATAAATCAGTTTTTATAAGTCCAAGCTCCGCCACCGCAAATTTCATACCTGTAGTTTTCAGATCAACATCCGAATAATCCTTCAAAAACTCAATCTCAGCATGCGGATATGCAGCATAAAGTTGTCCCTGCAAAGTAGGCACCAACTGCCTCTTACACCAAACAAACAGATAAATATGTTGATGCAAAGAAACTATCTCAATCGAAAACCTCTGACCACCAATAACTCCATGCAAAGTGTCCAAAAGTTGCTCAAAAATCAATTCATCTTTTGGATTGTCATGCGCAACCTTGATTAGCATCAAAACACCGTCGGTTGTAGATGTAGTTTTAGTTGTAGCCATACCTATATTTTACATGAAAAACGCTAAATAATCAATGTGTCAAGCGGCTGTAAACAGGAGAAAACCACATTTCCCTATCCAATATGCTTCCAGAAACACTCCTGACAGTAGACAATATACTTACTGTCTCCAGGATAAGTACTGATAATCTCTTTTTTACACTGATCACACGTCCTTTTGTAGAGTTTCCTTTCATTTCTGAGTGAAAGCCTACGTTTTTGCCGACATTCAGGACAGTTATCAGGCCAAGGCAGATCTTTCTTTTTATAGAATTTCTGTTCCTGTTCAATAATAAGAAAATCCTTACTACACTTCTTACAAGTTTTTTTATCGTCAGCCATAGTTTTGAGATTTATAAAATACGATTGGATTATATCAAACTTATTGATAACGAGCCAACTCCTTCTCTTCAAAATAAGGCGTATCCCAATGCATTGACGCATTACTATCCTCAAATGAATAAGTAGGCGGCAAGTGCTCACCCCATTCTCCATCCTCGATCATTTTCGCCTTAATTTCCTTCACTCTCCTCTCCCATTCCTCGGGAGAATCGATCTTTTCATTAAAAATACAATATTCAGCATGATTCATAGAAAAGCATCCAAAACAGTGATGCGAATTATGTACATTTTCACAATAAAACAAGTCATTCGAATAAAAACACGTCACACAATAATCACAGTTATAAAGTTCCATTTCACTCATAACATCATAACAAAGCTCAGTCTTGTAGTATGAATTACTCATATCCAGACAATCCTTCAAATCCTCCGAATTATTGCAATACATTGAATCCTCAAGCTCAATAGTATCAAAACACACATACGAATTCTTCGAATCATAAACATAATCACCCGTACAATTTTCATTATGCAATTGATGCACATACATTCGAGGTGTCTCATACTGTAATTCCTGAACTTTCGCCCTAATCTCTTCAGGAGTCATTGTTTCCTTAATTTTTTTGAGATCCTCAGAATACTTACTCGTATATTTATTGAAAATCAAATTTTTAGCCCTTCTTTTTCCCACACATCCAAAACAATTATTACACCCCACACAATCATACATATACTCACAATCAGTACAGTTCACACAATCCTGCGAATGATTAGTGTTGTAACACCCCCTGCAATCCAAACAATCATAGCAAAGAGTACAATCACGACAATAATCACAACCTGACGAATCTTTTGAGTTAAAAATGAAAAACGAATAGTAACAATCTTCATCATATTCACTCCCCGAACAAAGATGGCAATTCTTCATATTCCCTGAATAACTAACATACGGACTATTCTCACACCTCACCGCCATCAACCCAAGACGAGGTTGTTTCATCCTAAGATCATACATTTTTTTGAGATAAGACATTTTATTCTGGGTTATTTAAGTCATTAACTTTTATATCATATTACTAACCGATTCACATACATACACCATTTTCCATACACTAATAATAACAAACCCATCCAAACTGTCAACCTCCCCCCGACACCCCAAAACAGGTCTTGACTTTACCGTTTCAACAGGTTATACTTCAAATTGTCGACAACTAACCGACAACACTTATGATTTTAGAAAAACTCAAAAAGATAGGATTTTCCGAAAAAGAAGCGCTCGTCTACACACACCTAATACGACTCGGCGCACAACCCGCATCCACTATAGCAAAACGTGCAGAGATCAACCGCACAACCACATACGACATCATCGAAACCTTAACAAAAAGAGGCCTCGTAAGCTCAACGAAAAAAGGCGGAGCAACTTATTTCAGAGCACTACCACCAAAAGAACTAATCAACTACCTGGAACGCGAAAAGATCGAACACACCAAAAAACTCGAAAAACAACAGAAGGAAATGGAAGAACTTCTTCCAGCATTAATGTCACTCGAGAACCCCGAAAGCACAAAACCAAAAGTCACATTTTACGAAGGAGAAAAAGGAATGCGCCAAGCATACGAAGACACCCTAACCTCGAGCGAAGACATCCTCGCATACGCAAATGTAGAAGACATGCACAAAGGCCTCCCAAACTTCTTCCCCGAATACTACAAACGCAGAGGAGTCGAAAAAAACATCCACATAAAATGCATCGCCCCAGACAACAAAACTTCGAAAGAACGCCACAAACAAGACAAAAAGGAAAACAGAGAAATGGTACTCATCCCAACCGAAGAATTCGACTTCTCCCCTGAAATAAACATCTACGACGACAAAGTCCTATACGCATCTTGGCGCGAAAAGATGGCCATCATCATCAAGTCAAAAGAAATCGCAGATTTCCACAAACAAATGTACAAGTTGTGCTGGAAAGCTGCGAAGTCAGGGCGCAAAAAATAAAATTTGCCCCAAACCACTCCATTAAGGTAAAATTTGCAGTTGGACCGAGCGTTCCAATGCTCATTACATATTAATCACTAGGTTATAACCCTCATACCTATGAATATCAGAAGTAAACTGTCCCGAGCTTTGGCTGTGCTCGGAATTTTAACGATTCTACTGATACGAAACTTCAGTCGCATCAAGGAA
>CAZBZZ010000005.1:0-20632 GCA_964496555.1 uncultured Candidatus Peribacteria bacterium | reverse complement strand
ACACTCTAGCCCCAGCGCCCTTGGGCATCTTGGGTTCGTTCTCGTCCAAACCTAATTTTCCAGCGATAACACTCCGAGCCACGGCCAATAAATATTTTTGAATTTTTAAATCCATAGCAGAAAATATAAAAAATTAAGTTTGATTAAAGAACGCCACGCTTCCGTATCCAACAACCCGATTTTTATCACCAGCAGTATCTCCAGAATTTCTGTAATCCAAAAGCACGGGTTTCCATTTTGATTTCTCAGCCAAAAACATAGACGCCAAAATACCTTTCAGTCCACACGCATCCCCTCTTTCAATAACTTTCTCAACTTTCATTTCGACAATCCCTTCCAAAGTTTCCCCGTCTACCTTTTGAGCTTCTTCGTAAGTGAGGTAATGACTTAAGTCACTCGACACGACAACTATCACATCGTCACGCGCAACGAATTCCTCCAGCCGATCAGCCAAAAAATCAGGACGACAAGACCCAGTCGCAATCGGATACAAAACAAATCGATCCAAACAAGTCTGCAAAAAAGGCACTTGCACCTCAAGTGAATGCTCGTCAGTATGAGCTTCTGGAATATACAAAAACAAGTCATCATTTTCGTCGACTTCACCGTCAGCTCCAATCTCTTTCCGGATATCTCGCACAGCCACGTCGCCAAGCGGAGTCTTCCAAACCCCATCAGGAAAAACAGAAGCCCCATTGAACGGAATCGAATGAGAAACCCCAATCAAAACCACTTTCCATTCAACGTCTCGTGGCAATCGCTTCAAGAGCTTATAGCCATACCCAGCAGTCAGTCCGCTGTATATATATCCAGCATGAGGAACAACCAAGGCTTTCAGCTCGCCTTTTAACTGACCAGAAACATCTTCTGGGAATTCAGCCGAAGACAGGTATCTCAAAACATCCTGTTTCAACATAGCAGGACTCCCCGGATAGAATTGATTGGCAACTGCAGGTTCGCGTATTTGCATAGTGGGTGAAATATAACACACCTGTTCCCGAACTCAAGTAATGCCTTTACTTAAGTCCGAACTTACCAGTAATCTTTTCTCCACACCGAAAACACTCACCGTCCCCAGAAACCTTGCACTCCTTGCATCTCATCCCCCATCTTTCAATCAACAACTCTCCACACTTTGGGCACTCTGTATCATCAGCCCCACCCACGACATTTCCCGTGTACACATACCGAAGGCCAGCTTCCAGCCCAATTTCCCGAGCTCGATTCAAAGTCTCCAGTGAAGTGGTAGGCCGATCCTTCATCCGATAACAAGGATGAAACGCCGTGACATGCCAAGGAATATCAACAGACAATCCAGTCAAAAATTTAGCGATTTCGCCCAACTCATCATCCGAATCATTAACCCCCTCAATCACCAAAGTAGTAACCTCAACCCAAATCCCCATCTCAACCGCTCGACGAATGGTTTCCAAAACTCCCTCCAACTTAACCCCACACAAATCCCGATAAAACTCGTCGCGAAAAGACTTGAGGTCAATATTCATAGCATCCAGCCAACCCTCACACGCATCGAGAGCTTCTGGACTCTCATATCCGCTCGTCACGAAAACATTGGCGATTCCCTTCTCTCGAGCCAGCTTCCCAATATCCCGAGCATACTCAAGAAAAATAGTCGGCTCATTATATGTATATGCAATAGCTCCAACTCCTCCTTCCTCACACATCGCTACAACATCTTCCGGTTTTAGCTCTTTTTGCACGCCAAACCCTCTTCGCACAGCTTCGATGAATTCCAAGTCAGGCTCATCCTCCGTTCCAGAGTCAGAAGTTCCCGCTCCCTCAGGCGCACCAAACACCAATTTCCCTTCACACAACTGAGTCAGGCCTTTCCGTCGTTCGGACCCATCCTTAAACTTTCTTTTTAAAATTTTTGGCGACTGTGAAATATCCCAATTCTGACAAAACTTACACGACAAATTGCAGCCCACTGTCCCCAGCGACAATACCTTCTCCCCAGGCAAGAAATGATACAAAGGCTTCTTCTCCATCGGATCCAAATGAACAGCAACTGGATACCCATAAACCATCAAATATAACTCTCCACCCTTGTTCATCCTGACTCCGCAAATACCCGTCTCCCCTTCCGGAATTGAGCAATAATGCTTGCACGCAAGGCAACGAACCAAACTCTCGGACGAGCCCTTTCCAGCTTCGACTTTTTCGAATAGGTCAGCCTTGTGCATCAACTGGATTTTTTAATTTTAGGATAAAAGAAGATAAAATAACCAACCGCCAAAACCACGGGAACCACCGACAACCACTGCCCCATCGTCAACCCAAGCCCAAACAATCCCTCGGAACCCAGAACCTGATACTCTTTAAAAAACTCAATCCCAAACCTTCCTGAGAAATACATCCCGACAAACAAAAATACAAAAACCCCACCTCGACGTAACCAATCCCATCGATCACGACGCAGCCAGAGCCAAAGCAAAACTGCAAAAACAATCCACGCCCAGAACCCTTCATACAACTGAACTGGATGCCGGCCAAAAGAATCTCCATTCAAAGCAAACACAACTGCCCAAGGAGCATCACTAATCCGCCCTACAATCTCAGAGTTAAAGAAATTACCCATCCTCACGAACCCAGCAACCAGAGGCATAGCAACAACCATCAAATCCACATATTTCCAAAATCCCAGCCGCCGCTCACCAGAACCCGAACCAGCAGACCCGCGCCGAACCCACATCCAAAACAAAACATACGAAATCAACAATCCAATAGTCGCTCCATGACTTGCCAATCCCCCCTTCCAAATCTTCAAAATTTCAACCGGATCACTCAAATAATATCCAGGATGATAAAAGAAAACTTCACCAAGCCGGGCTCCAATAACCAACCCGAAAAACAAATAAATAATAGCGAGATCAAACCGAGCCAAAGGCCACTTCTCTCTCTTCCACAACCACGCTGTTAAAAAGTAGTATCCAACCACTCCTAAAGCAAACATCACCCCATACCACCGCACTGCTAGCGGCCCAATTTCGAAAGCAACTCTAGAAATCTCATGAACAAACATGAGCATAATATAACACATAATCACGCAAACCGATCTACAGAAAATTTCAATTTTACCCTTGCTCGTGGCAGCACAAAGCGTATAATCCCCCGAGACAAATTTATATATAAAAAAATATATCCTAACTAATCCATATGCTTACTCGATTAGTCGAACGCCACCCAAAAGCTGCAAGATATCTCTTGCCTTTGTTGGTGAGCATGATGATCATCTCGATCCCAGCTTACGCAAGTGGAGGTGCGGAAGGAGGACACGGAGGAGCAATTCCTCTTACATTCCTTTGGCTCGCAGTCCTTTTCACTCTTAGCAAACTTGGAACTTTGATCGAAAGAATCGGTCAACCCTCAGTACTTGGTGAAATCATAGTCGGTGTGATCCTTGGAAACCTAGGACTTCTAGGTCTTCACTGGTTCGACCCAGCGGCTACAAACCAATACCTTTTATTCCTAGCTGAATTCGGTGTAGTTCTCCTTCTTTTCAGAATCGGTTTGGAATCAAACATCAAAGAAATGAGCAAGGTGGGAGCGCAAGCTTTCTTGGTCGCAATTATCGGTGTGGTAGTTCCATTTATTGCAGGTGCTTACGTAGTTGGTGAACTCTTCTATGCAGATGTGGACCTCGGAACAAAACTCTTTATTGGTGCCGCCATGACGGCCACCTCGGTCGGGATCACAGCACGTGTATTTCAAGACCTAGGAAAACTTAATACAAAAGAAGCAAAGATAGTACTCGGAGCAGCAGTGATCGACGATATAATGGGTCTTTTGATCCTAGCTATCGTTAGTTCAATTGCAACTTCAGGTACACTCGAAGCCTCAACAGTAGCAATCCTTTCTGGAAAAGCATTCGGATTCTTGGTTGCAGCGATTGCTATCGGACAACTTTCAGCTCCATGGCTTGGAAAACTTTTCTCAAGTGTCCACACTGGAGTAGGAATGAAATTAACATTCGCAATCTCATTTGCGTTATTAGTAGCGTACTTGGCATCTGCAGTTGGACTTGCGCCAATCGTTGGTGCGTTCGCGGCAGGTCTTGTTCTTGATCCTGTTCACTTTAAATCATTCAAGAGCCCAGACTATGTCAGAAAGATTAAGAAAAAACTTGAGCCATTAGGCGAAAAATCAGAAGATGCAGCAGAGCTTCTTCACGGTTTTGATCACAAACATATTGAAGACTTAGTAGATACAGTTGGTCACCTTTTCATCCCTCTTTTCTTCGTGATGACAGGTCTCCAAGTGAAACTTGACGTATTGTTCGACCCCAAAGTTCTTGGTGTAGCTCTAGCTGTTACAGCTTTCGCTTTCCTTGGAAAAGTCCTTTCAGGACTTGGATGTTGGGGAGGAACAAAGAAAATGACAGTTGGTTTCGGAATGGTTCCACGTGGTGAAGTAGGTTTGATCTTCGCAAACGTTGGTATGGCCCTCGGTGTAGTGACTGACGAATTATTCTCAGTCATCGTTGTAATGGTTATCCTTACAACTTTGCTTACACCACCAATCCTTACCTTCCTCCTTAAGAAAGGAGATAAACAAGCAGCGTAAACGCACGAAACAAAACAAAGCAAAACAAAAGCCCCAGCCAATTAAGGTCGGGGCTTTTTTGTGAATCATTCAAGTCCAAAGATTACTTTTTAGGCCATGTTTTGCCACCAATGTTTTCTTCATCAATGGGAGTTCCTTTTTCAATCATTGCAAGTGCGTCAGCTATTTTCCAGTAGTCTGTAGGAGTTTTCCCTTTGCCCCATCCCCTAGGTGCCCGCAAAGCCTTAACAACAAGCTGTAAGCCTCTCCGTATGCCTTCTATCTCTCCATTTCTAGTTTCCAAAGTAGAGTTAGCCTCTTCAAGATCAGATTGTAGTTCATCACGTTCCTTTCTTAAAGCAACTCCAGTTCGGCTCAAGTCAGTAATGGATCTAAGTGCTTTAGTACGAATATGTCTCATGGTTGCGCCCGCCGCCTCGTTGTCGGTAACCCAAAGAGGAGAAGTGAGGTTTCCCTCATGAGAAACAGTTTTGTGAGACTCAGTAGCTTCTCGGTATAGGGCTACAAATTCATGGAATTTTTCGATGGTTAATTTTTCATGCTCAGGATCAAAGTGTACTCCGTGAGCATTCACAGGGATTGCCGCTTGAGATTGGGCGGATTTAAAATCTCTAGATGAATTCATGTCAACATTTTGAGCGTTCCCTACATGAGCAAGGGCTTGCATCTCAGTATATAAAACAGGATCGAGGTTCGCTATAGTAGCCAGCGCCTCGCCAAAGGTTTTATTCCTCATTGAGAATTCTTTTTCAAAAACAATGGTGTCTTCGCCAACTCCTCCAAGAGTTTCAACATCCATGGCCTCAAAATGCTTGCATGCGCCTAACAAAGATAGATATTCAAAGATAGTTCTGGTCATAGGGGTAGACACCTCGCTATTAAAAGAACGGTTTTGTTCATAGTGATCTCTAATAATTGCCATTGAAGAAATCTTATTTAGAATAATTATTCTGTGCTTTGCTATTTGGATTCTTAGATCCTCTACAAGCTTTGCTCTATTTATTGTTTTGTCATTGGTTACATGAAAATAAGAGGACTCTCCTCCTTCCCCATTATTTTTTGTTATTAATTTCCATGGGGTAGAGTGCTCGTCCCTAGCAGCTATATGAGAGATTTCACTCATGCCGCTTGAGAATGAGCTGATATTAGGGAATTCACTTCTAGTTAAAAGAGAGGCAAATTCATCCTCATCCATTTCTTCCTGAAGACGATCAATAGAACTGTTTGCAGTCGTAGCCGGGACACTCTCTAGGTGAGCAAGTAAATTCAACAGACTGGCGTAGGTTTCTTCGTCCTTAGCTAGTTCGCGAAGGGCATTTCCATCCAATTTCCCCTCCTCAAGTCCAACCCTGTATGCAGCAGGGCCATCCTCTCCCCATCTTCGTCTTATTTGGTGGATTTTTTCGTCCAAAGTACGCCTACGGTCGCCGCCCAAATACATTTTAGAAATAAGTGCTCTCGTAAACCTATCCTTTCTTCCATCCAAATCATCCGAACTAATAGTAACATCTGGAGTCAAATTAACATCAAAAGGGATGGTAACCCCAAGCAACTCTCTTACTTTCAAAAGATTAGCTTGCACCGCTTCTCTCTCTTGACTAACAGATTCCGCTAAATTTGTTAATAATTGATTACTCTTGTTAAGGGCTGACTCAGCAGGAGTTCTGACAGCGTCTCTGAAATCAACAGATCTCAATAATTCTTGTTTAAATCCAGCCGCTGACTCATCCCCTTCGAGACCTCTCAAAGTCTCAGCCTGAGTGTCCACAGACTTATATTGTTCATCTAATTTCACAAATTCCACTCTTACTGAGTGAAGTTGATCAAAAGCGATTGGTTCCAATGCATCAGGAAAGTCTGATTGTGCAATCAAGGCTTCTAGTTGAAGAATGAATTCAGGGAACTTTTTGTGAAATTCCTTAAGACCACCAGTTTTAGAGAGATCAAAGGCAGAAAGATCCTCGGTGAGTTTAGCGATAGATTCTTCCATCGCAGTCAACTCGGTTTCTGATCGAGTCATCCCCTCCTCTTTGAGTCCCAAGGTGTCTCTTTTTCCATGCAAAAGTTTTGCTAATGCAGCTTCCGCAATGGTTGGTTGTACATCGTTTCCTCCTCCTAACTTGTCTTTATCTCCAGTCATGATTAATAGTGTTATATAATGAGTATTATTTTATACCCCTCTGGAAAGGATTTGTCAACCCCTTTAAGTGAGTCTTTTGAGGTTAAGCTTGCGCAGGATCATCAATCGTAAATACAATCAAAAAAACACTTAACACTCCAAAATGAAACGCATAATATTATTCTCAATTCTTTTTGCAGGTGCCTTTGTAGGAGCGCCCCTCATAGGAAACTTGTTATGGCAGAGTGGTGCAATAAAAAGCGTAGCCACCGCAACTCTCTATCCCACTTGTATTTTAGTTGGGTTGCTCTTGGGCCACATGAAAAGAAAAGAAGCATGGAAAATAATGTTAGGAATGATACTGACACTGGTAATTGCGGCAGGGGTATTTGCTTTGTTCAACAAAATGATTTTATGGGTGCTGTATATGACAGCCAAGTCTTTGGTCATAGGATTGGGGTTGATAGTAGTAGCATCGTTCATTCCCCGTCTATATCAAAAATTAAGCAGAAAAAACAGGATCAGAATAACAAGTCTTCTAGCTCTAATAGTGGTGATAACAGGACTTTTCTTTCAGACAACAATAGGGGTCAAATTCAGCTTTGAAATAACCCCAGAACAAGAAGAGTACACAGCAGAGGAGTTGCTGGAAACCCAGCTCATCTTCACTGTGAAAAACTACACCCCCTTCTTCAAGAAAATAGATAAACCAGGCGTAATAATAGCGGGTTCACGGTTGAGAGAAGGAGAATTCGACCTGCTAATGCCCTTTTCAACACAAACGCAAGTTATAACTTTTGATGAACAACCATCGTATGTTGCTCCATTTATAAAGACTAGAGAGGGGGCGCATGAAATAATAATTTATTGGCAATATGGGCACGATTTTCTGCAGCAAGACATAACAATGATCAGACCGAAAAAAATACACACAGAAGAGGAGTCAACATCCTCTCAGGAGATAGTGTTTGAGGACTTCACTATCAAGCTTAAGCTGGCTGATTATCTTCATTCCGCAACAATAGACGAGATTGAAGAAGACAAGATCTATACAATAGAGATAGAAACCGTAGATGGAGAGGGGTTGATGAAGATCCAGGAAATGTCGACAAGCTTTCCAGATGTGAACACTTATAGTCCATTTGGGGCCGACAATGAGAAGATAACATATTTTGATGGAGCAAGAGCTTTTCACTTCTACACAGAATCGGCAGCCAATTACCCAGGAGTATACATGCCAGGAGCTCCACTCACCGTGTATATAATGGAGCTGGAGGACAAATGGATCCAGTTTGACTACTACGGCGATGAAACAGTAGCCGAGTACTTCGAAAAAGTCCTAGGTACGTTGAAGTTTAAGTAAAGATTCCAAAAAAAGCCAAAATTAATCCTCCCCCAATTCTGCCTTAACATCATAAATTCTTTGTCTCTAAAAGAACAGGATATCCGCCGTTGTTTGTTCACTTTCTCCCAATCCAAGAGCTTTTCTAACATACTCAACCAAAGCATTGAGCTCCTGGTCTAAGTCAGGAGGCGTATTTACTAATTCATTATGCTTAACAATCATCCACCTACCATTGGATGGATTGACGATGATTTGAAGGCCATGTCTTGGCAAAAACTCTCTTGTATTTCTTCTCATTGTGTCATCGCTTGCAACCTGTCCAGTCCTTCTTCGGTGATCGACTAGAGTTGCTTGAGCAACACTGCTCTCAACCTCCGCCGAATCCCTAAATAAATTTAAAATACAGTAAGTAGAAGTACCCTCTGTTAAACAACCTAGCGCTGCATGGATCATTTCCATGGTGGCCAAGGAAGGTTCGTTACTTTGTCTAGGTACATCCATAATCTTTTGTTAAAAAAAGGATAGGAAAATAGCATCTATGAAAGGAAGTTGTCAACCAATGGGGGGGGGAAGTGAACGAGATTGGAACGTTTCTTTTGAATCAGCACTTGACAGACAGTGTTTGTGTGTGTAAAGTACAAGGCCTGTTTTCGAAATATAACCAGTGTTTGTTATGAAATCTCTTTTAGATCAAAACCATGAAATGGTAATAGGAAGGGTCTCTTCTCCTGGAAATGAAGAGGCGAAGAAGAGGCTGCTAGAAGGTATATACAGGGCTCATGGAAACGACGAAATAGCACCAGAGGACTTTCAAAGACTGTTGGGGTATTGGGGAGAATTATTTTTAGTAGAATCTTCTTTGCCAAGTGGCTCAAGGATGGGACCTTTACTTGCGAAAGAGATTAATACTGCTCAAGAAGTGGATAATGTGGGATTCGTAATAAGAGAGGTCAGAGAGGCGGTGGAAAAAGAGATTCGGTCTCAAGGAGATCCAGCCGCCGTGTATTTCGAGATGTATGATTCTCTGATCCGTTGTCTAAAACAGGATCAAGGCATAGTTAAAGGAAAGATAAAAGTTTTTAAAGAAGTCCCTAGGGTGTTGTATGAAGAAGTGCCGGAAGAAATGTTTGCAGACGAAACGATGGTGGATGAGGCGATAAAAGCTTTAAGAGAAATAGAGGTTAAAGAGTTAGAGAAATCTTGTGAAGAAGAATTGGCTATTCAACTAGATTTAGACAAGTCAAGAGGTGAAGCAAAGAAAAGGCTTTTTGATATAGCAGCGAAACACAGGAGCCTAGGTTCGGTAGCTGAACTTTTAGATTTTAAAGAGGAATCACATAGGGAATATGTAGTTGATAATTTAGAAAGATTCCTGGAGAAAGATTATGATGATCTGCTTATAGGCGTTTTAGAAAACATTCCGTCAATCAGGTCAGATTATTCAAAACTAGACTTAATACTGAGAAAAATATTGATAGGTAAAAAGAGTACAGCCTTTGCTTTAAATGCAGAGTTAAAAGCTGATAGAAAATTTATAGATTACTACATCTCGTTCATATTGGATAACATTCAAAACATAGGAGATTTCATAGTAATAGTGAATGCAGTAAATATATGCAGAAGCGAAGAAGAGGCAAAAAGGATAATGGAGGAAATGGTTAATAGAAAAATGTGGGGTCATATTGCTGAAAAAAGAGTGGTTAGCAAAAATCCTAAATATAGGCATCTTGCAGCACAGATTCTAGAAGAAAACATTGATTCTATAGACGAAAGACATGACCAAAGAGCTAGGGCAAGTAGTATTGAGGGTGATGATGATGGAGTTAGAAGCGTATTTGCAATAATAGGAGCTATTGGTCTGTCAAAAGAAGCTCGTCTTAAAGTTATAGAAAAAATGGAATCAGTGGCGAGAAATCTATATGGAGAAGGAGATCCTCTGGGAGTTGCTTTTATGGAAAACCCACTTGCTATCCTAAAAAAGATAGCAGAACATAGTGTTACTGGGGCAAACGCAGCTAAATACAAGGATTCAGAAGTAGAAGAAGCAGCCAGGATGGCCTTAGAAAGGCTAAGTGCTCTAAAAGGAAGGGGTGAATGATGACTTATTCTCTTTGTCGATTTTTATAAAACTTTTTGGAACAAAAAGCTCCAGTGGTTTTTTTAATGGCGGGACGGAGTGAACGCAATTAGAACGTTTGTAGTTAAAAACACGCACATAAATGTTGTAAAAATAGTTAAAAGTGCCAAGAGAAAAGATTGACTTTTATAGGTAAGAATGCTATTTTAAGGACATGACGAATGGAAAAAAAGTTAAATTAACAGTGAAAAAGATAAATGGGAAGAAATATTTTTATATAAGAGATTCCATTTATTTGAACAAAAATGAGATTATCCAAAAGTACAAGTCTCTGGGGAGAACTAGTAGAAGCTTAAATATAGTAAAGGAAATGGCTTCTTTTGAAGTTATGATTAAAGCTGAGGAAGTCAATAAAAGAACTCATTACTGGAGGGAAAAAGTAATAGAAAAAAACATTCTTAAATACATTTCAATGGAAGAGGTTGAGAAGCTCAGGACAGATCTATACAGGGGGAAGGACCATCTCAGCTTTGTCGCCAACCACTTAATGGAGTCGGCTTTTTCTACCGATTTTGTGTACAATTCAAATAAAATTGAAGGCAGTAGGATCCCAAAAACAACAGTTCAGAAAAAAATAGAAGAAGGAGATAAGGGGAACAACGAAGTAGCTAATACCATTAAAGCATTAGATTTTTTTGATGGAATAAAATTGCCTTGCACTCTCAAGGCTTTGGCTAGAGGACAAAAAATACTTTTAGGTCATGAAAAATCTAAACAAGGAATTAGAAAAGAGGAAATGATAGTCGGCAACTCTAAGGTGATAGATCACGAGGAAATAGAAAAGGAATTCTCAAATTTGATGGATTGGTATAGAAAAAATAATTACAAAATGTATCCGCTAGAACTTGCATTTAAATTCCACTACAGGTTTGAGAGAATACACCCATTCAAGGACGGAAATGGAAGAATAGGAAGAATCCTCATGAATGAAATTCTGAAAAGGCACAGATATCATCCCATAATAATTTGGAATAGAAATCGTAAAGCGTTTTTTTCAGCCTTTGAAAGGGCAATGGAAGGGAAGATTATCCCATATCTGAAATTTATGTTTAAACAATATAAAAACACATATTCCACTTATATAGAAAAATTAAGTAAAGCTATAGAAACAGAAAAACGAATCGGTGAATTTTTCAAGCCCTCTCATGAGTAACCTTCCCCTCTTAATCAATGGCGGGACCGAAGGGATTTGAACCCTCGACCTCCTGCGTGACAGGCGCATAAAGCAACTGTAGCGGCCTTATGTTTTTCCTATAAATGCGGTTTAATTGGGCCTTAAATCAGCGATTATTTGATTTAGCCCAGGACGCTAGCCTCTATATGTTAAATTTGCATTAAAAAGTAAGGCGAATCGTAGGGAACGCACTACCACCACCAATTGGATTTCCATCTTCATCAAAAGTACAGCACCACTGTTGATTTAAAATCCCAAACAAAACAAACCAAACAACGAAAACACCAAACAAAAAGAGAAGGAATCTCCTGAAATACTTCTTGTCGTAAGCAGGAGTTCCCCTTGTCTTAAATCCTTTTACAAGATTCTTTACACTAAAAAACAAACTCAACAAACCGAGAATAATAAACACATAATTCAAAACAACCTGAAGCACAACCCTAGTAGAAAAAGTATCTTCAACGCCGGGAACCTCATGAGGTAAATCCCCAGACGTTATCAATGCTGCATAAGCACTAGGCACTAAAAATAAAAACAAACCAATTAAAACAGCTAGAAATAGGAATTTTCTCATAGAAATTTGGTTAAACCAAAACAATTCTAGCCTACTTAAGCTCTATTGCAAACCACAATGGCGGGACCGAAGGGATTTGAACCCTCGACCTCCTGCGTGACAGGCGTACAGATAGGAGAGCTAACGCCTCCTATCCCATATGAGAACGCAGTCTCATAGGGCTCTAACCAATTGAACTAGAGAATAGTCCATTTAGCCGAGAACACGTAGCTCCAAATATATGTTAAATTTGATTACAAAGAATCTAAATACTCATCATTAGAAACACACTTTTCCCCGTCCCAACAAGCATCTTTTCCACAATCACAACCTTCAGAAAAAGCAGCAGGACAAGATGGCGGCATAGATTTTATATTTGTTCCTGGGATATACTCGTTTTTTAAATATTCTATACTTGAGCAACTATCCTGACATCCAGAAAATGTTATCCAAGAACCACCTCCACCAGCACACTTTCCTCTTTCACCACCAACATAAGGAAATACAAAGAAATAGAAGAGAACGGCCAATATTACGACTGCTATCAAAGAGGCAGCAACCAGGCTAAACTTTTTGGTCTTAGAAAAAACTAAAGAAACCAGGGTGTTAGAGAAAATGAATGGAACCAGTATCAGTATTTCAAACCAAATCATTTCTATAAAATGGGAACCAGCAACAAAAACAAAGAATACCAACAAAGGGATAGCATAAAGAAGAGAAACAATAACAGACCTCACCATAATCCGCTCCGGTTTATACAAACCAACCACGCCAACCAAAACTCCAACAATAAAAGAATAAATCCCAATATTAATTAGAGTATCATCCCCAAAAATATGAATATCATTTTTAAGTATAAAAAAGCCAACAACAGAAAGAAGAATAGTCGAAAGAATCATAAGCAAAAGAGCAACAGTTGGGAACTTCTTCTCAGGAGCAGGTTTATCATTTTCTAACATTGTATTTTGGTTATTTTATGAGAGGAATAAAATCAGGAGGGAAAAATATAATCTCAAAATTATTGCTATCAGGAAGATATCTTCCTCCGCAAGGTTCTCCTCCAAATTCAAACGAATACAAAATAAAAACTATTAGTAACAAGGTTCCGAGAACAAAATACAGTTTTCGTGGTAATTTTTTTCTGAAAAGAAACACCAGTGCAGCTAGAACTCCCGAAACCAGCCCAAGAACAACAAAAGAATAAACGGTTACACCATAACACCCTCCAGGAGGACCAAGGTCAGATGTTATTAGAGCCGCAAGGTAATCCATAGAAATTTGGTTAAATCAAAACAATTCTAGCCTACTTAAGCCCTCTTGAAAACCACAATGGCGGGACCGAAGGGATTTGAACCCTCGACCTCCTGCGTGACAGGCAGGCGTTCTAACCAGCTGAACTACGGCCCCGTGTTTTTAAATCGTATTCCACAATAACCTTATCATGAAAGCACGAGGAATTTAACCAATTTTCACTCTAAAAACAAGAGAATTTTCACAAAACTCGAATTTCATGGTATATCTTGAGCCATGAAGATAGGAATTGATTGCAGAATGTTCTCGACAAACTTCACGGGTATCGGCAGATACACGTATGAACTCGTGAAAAACCTCGAGCAAAACAAAAAAGCAGCGCAAAATGAATACGTTCTGTTTTTAAACGAACCAGAATTCACCAAATACACCCCAACAAAACCAAATTTCAAGAAGGTATTAGCCGACGCACCCCATTATTCACTCAAAGAACAAACCAAATTCCTCAAAATCCTCAACGAGCAGAATCTCGACTTAATGCACTTCACCCATTTCAACGCACCAATCAGATACAAGAAACCATTTGTAGTGACGATCCACGACCTTACGCACACCCTTTTCCCAGGACGCAAAATGAGAGCTATCCCCTATCGCATCGCATATAAAAAGGTGATGAAAAACGCAGTTAAAAAAGCCCAGAACATCATTGCTGTCTCAGAAAATACAAAAAATGACATCATCAAACACCACAAAATCAAACCAGAAAAGATCCACACAATCTACGAAGGAGCAAACAAAGAATTCCACCAGCTCAAACCTGCAGAACTTGCAAAACAAACCGAGAATCTGAAGAAAAAATACAATATCACAAAGCCGTTCCTCTTATACACCGGAGTCCACCGCTACCACAAAAACTTACCCCGCCTGATAAAGGCTTTTTCATTCATAGCTCACAAAAACAAAGACCTGCAACTCGTGATCACAGGCAAGCCCGACCCACTATATCCAGAAGCAGAACAAGCAACCAAGCAATTCCACCTCGAAAACCGGGTAATCCTCCCAGGCCTAGTCCCAGAAGATGAGCTCATCGCTCTCTACAACCTGGCAGAAGCATATGTTTTTCCATCTCTATATGAAGGTTTCGGCCTTCCTGTTCTAGAGGCATTTGCTTGCGGAACACCTGTGATAGCCTCTGATGTATCGAGTATCCCCGAAGTCGCAGGCAAAAATAATGCTCTCTTTTTCGACCCATACGATCCAAAAGATATCTCAACTAAAATTCGAACCTTATTGAAAACCCCTTCCTTACAGAATGATTTAAGACAAAAAGGACTAGCTCGCGTCAAAGCATTTTCTTGGCAAAAAATGGCCAAAGAAATACTTTCGCTATACAATAAAACCGGAACCGCCTAAAAGGCCAATAAAGCGCTATAACATGGGATTTGAACCTTTCCAAGAAGCTCTCAATGCAGCCGCAAAAAACTACGGTGTAGCTCGCGAATACAGAGCTATCAAAGTTTGCAGAACCTTCCAATCTATTATCCCGCTCATCTTCGAAGGCAACGAAGAGGCTCCGAAAATCCTCAATCAAAACTCATTCAAAGAAGGACTTTTAACCATAAAAGTTCCAAGCTCAACATGGGCAAATGAGATCATGATTCGTAAAGAACCCATCCTCGAAGCAGTAAACTCCCAACTTCAATTACAGCCAGAGCAAATAAGAGTCAAAGACCTTAGGACAAAAATAGCCTGATTTTTTCTTGACTTCACCTACCCTTGCGCTACAATAGCACCCGCTTTATCCGATAATCCTAAAATTTTGTTAAGACTAAGATTACAACGTGGAGGAAAGAAGGGCCAACCGCACTTCAGAATAGTCCTTCAAGAACACACAGATGCTGTAAAAAGAGAGGCAAAAGAAGTCCTCGGTTACTACCAACCAGCTCTGGACCCAAAAGTTATAAAAGTTGATTTAGAAAGAGTAAAACACTGGATATCTCAAGGTGCACAACCTTCAGATGCTTTGGCGGTTTTATTGAAAAAGGAAGGATTAGAAGGGATGGACCAATATATAGCTCCTAGAGACAAACAACGAAAAAAGAAAGGCGAAGAGCCAGAAGAAGAAGCAGCACCAGCTGCTCCCGCAGCAGAAGCCCCAGCAGAGGACAAACCAGCTGAAGAGCCAAAAGCTGAAGAAGCTCCAGCTCCTGAAGCTGAGGAACCAAAAGCAGAAGAAGCTCCAAAAGAGGAAGCTCCAAAGGAAGAAGCCCCAGCTCCTGAAGCTGAGGAACCAAAAGCAGAAGAGGCTCCAAAGGAAGAAGCTCCAGCCCCTGAATCTCCAGCTGAAGAAGAAAAACCAGCAGAATAATCTTCAATTTAAAGATACACTCTTACTCATAACACTTGTATCATGACTGATGACACTACTCCAGTAACTGATGACACTCAAGATCAGGAATTTCTTGAATATGTTGTCAAACAAATCGTCACAAATCCTGACGCTGTAAAAATCGAAAGGAAAGTCGACGAGATGGGCGTTCTTCTTACTCTAGAAGTAGACAAAGAAGATATGGGTCAAATAATCGGTAAAAGTGGGCAGACAGCGAAAGCTCTCCGCATCCTTCTCCGAGTGCTTGGTTCCAAAAACAACGCACGTGTCAACCTAAAGATTGTTGAACCTGACGAGGTTTAGAAGTATAATCTTCTAAGAAAATCGAATTATTAATACTTTGACCTATGGCCAATAAATCTATAGTAGAAGCCGCACAGTCTTACGAAGTTCTTGAAATTGTAAACAGAGGCTTTGCATACGCGATCATTATAGCAGGTTTCTTATCTGTTATATTCATCTTTGTTGGTGGAATTTCTTTCATCCTCTCTGGAGGTGCAGAAGAAAAAATCAAACAAGCAGTATCTACAATCCGTTATGCAATTATTGGATTGATAGTGACTGTACTCGCAGTCGTGATTGTTGGAACAGTTGGTAAAGCTATGGGATTGGATATAATCAAATACATCAACTTTGGAGACATCATCGACACGATCACGAGCGTTACCTCTGGAACTGGAGGCAGCGGAGCTCCGACACTAGACTAAACGGCTAGATTAAAAAAAGACCCTCCTCTCAGGACGGCCTGCTGATCCTTCGTCATATCCCTTTTTACTCATGAGTTGATTTAAGCCCAGTGCTTATGATGTTTCTCCAGTCGTAAGGGAATTTGTACGTCTCCAGAGCTCTGATTAACGCCGCAAACATCTTCCAGTGATCAGCATCATTGACGTTTCCGTATACGAATCCATTCCCGGCCTCGCTGTTTGGATTGTAATTGTCGATCAGCTCATGCTTGTGGCTGATTGGGATGACTCCATTCATCAACATCTCTTCCATATCATTCGAAGGCAAAGCCACCATGATATCCGAAGCCTCCATCAAATTTTTCCGGCTCTTTTCACTATATGGAACATAGTGCACATTTGGATGAGAAAACGAATCAAAGTCAGTATCTGCCACGACAACGACCTCAACTTCCAGAGAACAAGTCCCCTCCAAAAATCTCTCCACCGCATCACGATGAGAGTCTTCGACTTCGTTGTCAAGCACCAATCCAATCAAAGGCATTTTGTGCTCAAACGAAAGTTTTTTGCACAATTCTTTTTTTGAATTAGTCTTTTTTTCTAGGAATTCTTTGAGTGATTCTTCTCCCATTTTTTTTGCTCAAAATTAAATTAATTAATCTTTAAATTCTACCATAAAATGACTCTTCCAGCCACCCCCGTCTGTTGACAGTTTTAGGGGTTGGTGTATTAATTACAGCGATGAAAAAACTCTTTTTAATAGATGGAAATGCGATCATTCACAGGGCCTTCCATGCCCTCCCGCCTTTTACGACTTCCAAAGGCCAATTAGTGAATGCAGTCTATGGTTTTTCCTCAATGCTTTTGAATATTGTTAACTCTCAAAAGCCCGAATTCCTCGCAGTATCATTTGACCGAAAAGCCAAGACTTTCAGACACGAAGAGTTTGAGGATTACAAAGCAACGCGTACAAAAGCACCAGATGAACTTTATGCCCAAATCCCATTAATCAAAAAAGTTGTCGAAGCATTCTCAATTCCAATCTACGAAATAGACGGCTTTGAAGCAGACGACGTACTTGGAACCCTGGCAAAACAAGCTTCTGATTCCAACACCTCAAAAGACCCAGAGGATACACTCCACACATACATAGTGACGGGAGACATGGATACCCTCCAGCTCGTCTCAAAGTCAGTATCAGTCTTCGCTCCACAAAACGGATTCAAAGAAGCCCTAATCTACGACCCCACAAAAGTCATCGCAAAATATGGCCTCTCACCAAATCAAGTCATTGACTATAAGTCCTTGAAAGGCGACGCTTCCGACAATATTCCAGGAGTGCCAGGCATCGGAGACAAAACAGCAACAACTCTTCTCCAGAAATACAAAACCCTCGACGCAATTTACGAAAACCTCGACGAAATCACAGGCGCCGTACACGACAAGCTCGCAAACAATCGCGAACAAGCCTATCAAAGCCAACGACTTGCAACGATAGTCCTCGACGTACCAATGGAGCTCGATCTAGAAAGATGCAAAACCCACAGTTTCGATGAAGAAAAAGTCACCGCTGCCTTCGAAGACCTCGAATTCACTTCCCTACTCAAAAAACTCCAACGCTTCAACTCTCACTACAAATCAAAAGCAGACGAAGAAAAGCTAAATTCACAGCAGAGTTTGTTTTGAGTTGATTATCTCCCGAACTCAAGTAAAGGGGTTGCTTAACCCCGGGGCTAGGGCTGTAGTCCAACAACAAACCACAAACTTGTCAAAAATCAAACCGATTTTCAGGCTGCATCCTGGGAATAAGTAAGCATAAACAAATACCCACCCCTCCCCTGTCAAAAGCCCAGAACGACCGAACACAAAAATTAAACAGCGCAACGCGAAGACCAACTCTGAGAACAAAAAAAATTGTCACTGCGTTTTTTTTTCTGTAGTATCCGTAAGCAAGACTTAATAAATTAAATCTATGGCAAAATCTAGAGTCGTAGCGAGCTTAGACATCGGTAGTTCTAAAATCAGAACAGTAGTAGGAACATTGGAAGAAGAATCTCCAATGCCAAATGTGATAGGAGTGGGCTTGGCCCCTTCAACCGGCCTACGAAAAGGAGCGGTAATCGACGTAGAAGAGACAATCAATTCAATTTCAGCATCATTAGAAGACGCCGAACGAATGGCAGGTGAACCAATCAACCACATCTTCTTGGGAATAGGAGGAAATCACATAGAATCAATGAATTCAAAAGGTGTGATAGCAGTCGCACAAGCAGAAGATGAAATCACAGAAGACGATGTAGACCGCGTACTCGAAGCAGCGCAAGCAGTCACAATCCCAAGCAACCGCAGAATCCTAAGAATCATCCCAAAAACATTCACAGTAGACGAGCAAAAAGGCATCAAGTACCCAGTCGGAATGACCGGAATCCGCCTCGAAGTAGAAGCTCATATCATCACAGGCCTCGTCCCAACTATCAAAAATATTGAGAAATGCGTTTTGCAAGCAGGCGTAGACATAAACGACATAATCCCAAACAACCTAGCAGCAGCAGAATCTGTCCTCTCAAAGAGACAGAAAGAGCTAGGAGTTGTTGTGATAGACATTGGATGCGGAGGAACATCAGTCAGTGTATTTGAGGACGGAACGGTCCTTCACACAGCGATTATCCCTGTGGGAGGAGAGAATGTCACAAACGACATCGCAATCGGCCTCAGGACATCAATAGATACAGCAGAAAAGATCAAAATAGAATACGGATCATGTACCCCCGATGAAGTTGGAGAACGCGAAACAATAGACCTTTCACTCATGAGCAAGATTGACACACACACAGTTTCAAAAAAACAAATGTGCCAAATAATAGAAGCGAGATATCAAGAAATTTTCATGTTAATTAAAGACGAACTAGCAAAAATCCACCGCGACGGAATGCTCCCAGCAGGAATTATCCTCACAGGAGCCGCTACAAAAATCGCCGGTGCGACTGACCTAGCAAGAGAGACACTAAATTTACCAGTTCAAATCGGATTCCCACAAAATTATGATGGCGTTGTCGACAAGATTGACGATCCATCATACGCTACAGCAATAGGACTGTTAATATGGGGATCTAAATTTGATGGAAAACCATACGGAGCAAAATCGATTAATTTGAAAAAGAGTGTAGGAAGCGTAAAGCGATGGTTCAAAGGGCTTGTACCTTAAAAAAGGCTTATTACAAAACATTCCACTCGACTTGGAAAGTCAAACCCGGGGCTCGTATTGATAAACGGAGGGTTACAGGTTGACAAGCTGTCAAGTCATAGTTAATAATTAGAATCCTTCCCATAACCACCTAAATCATGGCCGAAGATAATACAAATGAAAACTCACAAGAAAATAAAAATCCTGACGTAGACCTAAAAAACTTATTCTCCGCTGGCGGAGGTGCCTCAGCAGCCGGAATGGCAGCTAAGACGCGCAAAACAATGGAGATCACTCCAGAAATCACACCTGTTGCAAACATCAAGGTGATGGGTATTGGAGGAGGAGGAGGTAACGCCCTCAACCGAATGATCAAAGCAGGATTGAAAGGAGTAGAGTTCATCGCGGTCAATACAGACGCACAAGCTCTATACCACAATGACGCACCAACAAAGATCAATATTGGTCGTGCAACAACTCGTGGTCTAGGCGCAGGATCAAATCCTGATATCGGGAAGCAAGCAGCAGAAGAATCAATCGAAGAACTAAAAGAATCTTTGGAAGGATCAGACATGCTATTTATCACATGCGGTTTAGGAGGTGGAACTGGAACAGGTGCCGCTCCTATCGTCGCAGAATTAGCAAAAGATATGGGAATTCTTACAGTCGGAGTTATGACAAAGCCTTTCTCTTTTGAAGGTCACAGAAGAACACAGCAAGCTACTGACGGAATGGAAAACCTAAGAAACAAACTCGACACACTAATCACAATCCCAAACGACAAAATTCTAGCTATTATAGATAAAAAGACTCCTTTAAACGACGCTTTCGCAGTCGTTGACGATGTCTTGAGACAAGGTGTCCAAGGTATCGCAGACTTGATCACCGTTCACGGTATGATCAACGTCGACTTCGCAGACGTGAAGACCGTTATGGAAAACGCAGGTTCAGCCCTTATGGGTATCGGTTACGGAACTGGCGAAAACAGAGCAGCAGAAGCTGCCAAAGCAGCTATCGAAAGTCCTCTTCTCGAGATGTCTATCGATGGTGCTCGTGGTGTTCTATTCAACATCACTGGTGGAAACGATCTGTCTATGTTCGAAGTTGATGAAGCAGCAAAGATCATCACTGAAGCTGCCGATCCTGAAGCAAACATCATATTCGGTTCAGTCATCAACGACTCTTACACCGGTGAGATGAAGGTTACAGT
>CAZBZZ010000004.1:0-21702 GCA_964496555.1 uncultured Candidatus Peribacteria bacterium | reverse complement strand
CAGCAGTCGTAGTGACCAAAGCCTGAGACTGACCATTGAAGATCAATGACGAAGCCAAATCATTCTTTCCCAAATCTCCATAAGCTCCTCCCAACAGATTTATATAAAGAGCCTTCGGACTCATCTCATCAAAGTCAGCTTTTTCAGAAATCCTTTTCGTTATCTTCAAAGACAAAGTTCCTTTTTCAAGAGTGCCAAAAGAGGCAATCAAATTTGCGAAGCCAGAAAGACCAGTGGACTTTGCAGTGATTTGAGCCTCTCCATTTGCCGTTGGTTTCGTAGTAGGGCCAACGAAATCAACCAAGCTAGAAGTAGCAGTAGTAGTGTCGAAATTCACGATAGCCTGACTTGAATAAGCCAGATTGTCATACTGGTCCAAAAGTCTCGCTTTCAATTTGGTTCCACTAGTGGAGTCAGTCAAAATGACATCGTCTTCACTCAAAAGCTCTATCTTTACAGCAGGTCCAGGGAGGGTAGTGATATCTATAGAATTCTTGGCAAAGCCAGGGACGTTGGCCTCAACAGTGAGGTCTCCAGTTTTTGTAGTAGAGAAAATGTCAGCCCCAGCAACTCCATTCTCCATTTGCACAGCAACCTCTTCAGTGAAATATCCAAGAGCAGGATCACTCACACTGAATGAAATATTTCCATCAAATCCATTTATAACATCTCCATTTAATTTTGAAAGCTGAGCAGAGACACGAGTCGTTGACTCTCCATCAGCAGCGATCTGAGTTTCATTAGTGACCAGCTGAAGTTTGACGTCTGACAAGACTGTAAATTTTTTCGAAGCTCCGATAACACCAAAGAAATCAATAGGCTCATCATTCATCTTCGCCTCAACGATCTCTTCATTCAAAGCATGGTCGAGAAGAACTGCATACAAATTAGCCTCACCAACTTCATCACGCCCATACAAAATACTAGTAGCGATTCCATCTTTGAAAATCATTTGTACGCCAGGGATGATCGCATCCAAGTCGGCAGAATTGTCCAATCTAGCATCTCCAAAAATAAACAACGCAACCTTTTCAAAAGCATTATAAGCCAAGTTGTCATACGCGTCATAGAGCTCAAGTCTAACATGAGCCATAGATTCATTATTTGCCACCAAAGTGTCTGTATCAGAGACTATTTTGATTTTCGCAGGGGTATTAGGGATGACTGCAAATTCTTTTTCTCCAACAGCATAGTGAGTACCGTCAGTGATGTCTGCTTGGATATTGAAGAGTCCAACATCAGTTTTTGCTTTGATCGTAACTGTAGCAAGTCCGTCCTTTGCATTCGCAACATTTCCATCCACAAACTCAACAAATTCATTCCCCTCAAGAACGCTGAAAGTCACTTCATTGTTAGCTTCTTGATTTAGGCCGCTATCATCCATCAGCTGAGCAGTGACTTTGATTTCCGCCTCATCACCAGCAGTCAGCGCAAGAGTATCAGCGACGATATTAACTTTCCTTTCACTAGTATCTATTTGAATCTGATTACTCGCCACATCAGCCAGGCCACTCTTCTTCGGAAAGCGCGCCATCACCGTGACGATAGCAGTCCCCACATCATCAGTTGTATTCAACGTGTAAACCGCAGTTCCTTTATCTCCCAAAGCTTTCTCAAGATCAGATGGCTCCAATTTGAAAGGAGCATTCAAATCATCCTGAGAAACAAAAATCTCCAAAGAAGGATACTCACCCTTTTTGTACAAAGCCCCAGCCTCATCATAACCAGTGACCGTAACCTCTATAGAATCAGTCCCATCTGCATACGCAGAGTTTTTATTAGTAGTTAGCTCAAGAGTAGTCAAAATCTGATCACATCCAGTATCTGCACAACCCTCAGCACAAATAGGCTGGAATTTAATGTTATCTTCAAAATGAACAGCGAAATCCACAATCTCCTCCATCTTCGGCACAAACTCCTTCACAAACCACTCAATCAAAAAGAAGTATTCAAACCATTTTTTGTCATCATCATCTGACGGAAGGGGATAGCCATCCTCATCAAACTTCTCATCATAATCAGCAATTACTTCATCGAAAGAATCGTCCTCCTCTTCCTCAAGAGCCCTATTGAATCCCATGTCAAAGTAATCTCCTTCAGACCTCGATCCGCCATCAAAAACCAAATAAGCAGCCTCATAACCATTGTCATCACGGATGTAAGCTTGCAAATCATCGTTCAGATAATGTTTCAATACATATTCGTGTTTGTCATCGATAGACAGGCTAATCCAGTCCAAAGAATCCTTCAAAACATCCGCATCCGCACTCACCAGCGTAGTTTCTACGTAATTGTCAGTGACAGACACTTCCTCCGTAGAATTAGTAGTAACACCCAAAATAGAGCCTTTTACAAACTGCGTAACATTCCCAGCAGTGACCATATGTGAACCAGGGATTTTCAAGAAATCACCAGCGAACGTATCAACATTCGCAGCAAATTGAGCAATTCCACTATTCCCTCCTCCACTATTAACAATAGTCTCATCAAAAAGATTCGGATAATAAAGTTTCTGTATGTCTCCATTCTGATCCAAGAACGCAACATAGCGAGGATCATCAATAGGTAGACTCATCGTTATTCCAGCATCTATCTGGCTAGAGATCGTAAATGAAGTCGGTTCATTGTGAATAATCAAACTCGAAATATCTTTCAAAACATTGGGCCGAACTTTCAAAATAATATCTTCTTCCGGATCAAATTCCCCAGACCCACTCAGGTTACTCATGTCAGAAAGAAGGGGATACCAATATTCTTCCCCATTTTCATCATCACCCAAAGAAGGTCCGCTCTCATAAAACTCTTGATTGTAAAAGAGGTAAGGATTAGTCCATTTGCCAAATCTTGGACCAAGCAACGCACGACTAACCATGTAGACATTGTTGGGATCCAGACTGTACTTGATAGAAGCCTCATCCAGGTCGAGTTCGAGTAGGCCCTCTTCGTTCGTCTCAAAGTCAACATCACCATCTCCGTCATTATCGATTCCGTCATACAGTCCGTAGTAACGAGCAAAAGTCGCAAGGGTCAGGTCCTCTTCCTCATCTCCTTCACCAACATCCAAAACAAATTGATCAACAGAATCAATCAAAGGAACATTCCGCCCATCTCCTCCATAAGGAGCATGTTTGTTCTTGTGCCCAGTATAGGTACTGAAACTCATCATCATCCCGGTAACTATAGAATACCAATCAGTAGCTCTGAAAAATGGTTCATTATTATCCGGAGTATAAGCTCCAGTTCCAGAAGTGTTCTGAAGCATGTAGTAGCAACCATCATAATAGATCTCATCAACATCATCGAAAGTCCTGCCATCAGGTAGATCGAACATTGACTCATGGTCGTCATATTCAGGAGACCCGTCTTCCTCGTCATACGTAATAACGTCATTCCCAATAGGGAACTCATGTTTGTAAACATAATCTCGTTCCGAGATTGGGTTGGTCTCAGATGTAGTATCATCCACATCATAAGTCGTATCATACGAATACCCATCCTCTTCATCCCAAGTCACAACACCACTACTGCCAACAGAGAATGGCTCGAAACTTCCAGCAGGATCCAGGACAGGATACCTAGCCGTCAAAGCAAAACACCTGTCGTCATGCATCAGAGTCGAACTCATAAAGCATCCATTCAGAGAATTCAAATCTGCAGTACTAGACTCATCATGATCTATTCCGTATGCATGTTGGTGATTTTTATCTTTTTCCAACGAGAAGATCGGAACCAAATCATTGTAATAAATCTCCTCAGTTGTTTCTACATCCCCAGTACTCAGATCATAATATTTAATCTTAAAATAACTCCTGTCGTTATAATAAATTTTGTCTTCGTCCATCCCCCCCTTATCCTCAGGCCCAACAGTTTCATAGAACTCCCTCACAAAAGCTTCTAGAGATTTTTGGTCAGTGACAAGTTCTGTCCGCCCAAGCCCATGCTGTGCAGAGAGGTAGTAATATTTGTCATCAATCTCGAAGAACCCTTTAGGGAACGCTTCTATCACAGCTGGGATGAGAACTCCATCTTCTTCAATTTCAACTTCGTAGTCATAAGAGACTCCATTGGCAGGAGGCTCAACGCCAAGATATTCCTTGTAATTAGCACAAGGAGTACATTCAATAAGAGGAGAGTTGGTGTCAAAAGAAATCCCCTCACCAGGAACAGGCGTGAACTGAAGATCTTCAATAGGAAGAGAAAAGTTTTTATCTTCAGAAATTTTATAACCAATCGAAGGAGGCAAATTCGACATCGAATCCACTACATAAGTTATCTCTTCAACCCCAAGAACAACATCCCCAACATCCATAAACTCCTCCAAAGGACTGTCATTATAAAAAGCAGGATACCCGTACTCGTAATCATCAGAGATCACCATCCCATATTTAAAATCCCCTCCAGTAGCCTCAAGGGCTTTACTGGTAGGCAACCCAATTCCGTTGACTCCAAGCCCATAAACAGACTTCCCGGTCATTGGATTGTCAGATCTAATTGAACGAGTCAGGACGGAATAATCATCACTCTCAGGATCATACATCGTCCCGAGATAAGGGAAACATTGTTTTGGACTAGTGATCAAATCTTCAGAGATTCCGTTCACATACATCTTCCCTTCATCCTGATAGTTGTTAATAAATTCAAAATGAGGTCCCTCAAAATCACCAGAGGTCATGAATGAACCTATCCCAAGGTTAGGCTTTTTTAATTTCCCTTTTTGCATTTGAAGAGCCCCATTCTCACCCTCAAAAGGATCTTCTCCAACCATCCCTGCCACAGACGTACTACTAACCAAAGGGTAATCAGCCGCAATTACAGAAACTAGTTGATTAACTTTTCGCTCAATAGCGTCATTCACGCTTCTGAAATATTGCTTCGCAAGTTCATCCTTCATCGATATCAAAGCTGGAAGAGAGTTAACGCCTCCATTTTCCACTGCATATCTAGCAGTGTAATTTGCGAAATCATTTGACTGAGCGATTGCTTTGAAAACGATCTCAGTGTACGGAACATGATATTTCTCAATAATATTCTTTGTATGCATGTCAGGCATTTGATCCATTGGATCAACACTTCCAATTCCCTGTACAGATTCCAAGAGCTGTTCTTCAGGGGTAAGACCGGTCTCCGGATCCTTGAAGCTATCGTCTTTTTCCAAATCCACAAACTCCGGATCAATATCAGCATTTTTGGTAGCATTCAGGGCATCTTCCAGATCATCAGCAACTTTCCCAGTCAATTCTTTCGCCCAATGCTTATTGAATCTTTTGTACGTTAAGTCCTCCATGTTATTCAAGAAATTCTGGTACAATCCATAAGTCGTCTCATTCAGCCTATTATCCTCATCTATCAAATCCGCATAGAAAAGCTTTCTATCAAACTCCGCATACTCCTCAACCCCTAAATGATAAAGATGATTCTTATCAAAAAAGATAGCAAGCTTGTTCAGCTCAGTATTTGAAACCCCAGGATCATCATTCATTTGAGGAGCTCTCAAAACCCCATGCCAAATCTCAACCTTCGGCAAAACAACATCAGAATTAACCTCAAAAGCCTCCGTCAACGGATTGAATTCATAATACTTCTCATCAAAATCAGTTGCCGGAAACATCGAAACAAATCTGTTCCCATTCTTATTTACAACTGGCAACGGAACCTCTCCAATAAAGATTGCTCCAGCCAATTTTGAACGAACACTGTCATCCCCATTCTTATAAAGATTCTCCAAAGAGGCTATCACATCAAGTAAATTATCTGTCGTTTTGTCATAAGTCAGTATCCGAACAACCGTCCTAGGAGAATCCTCCTGAATGTCCTTAGCAAAACGATCAATTCTATCACCCAAAGTATCGTCACTAATCAATTCTTGTGTGTAATCATTTATCAAACCAGGCGCCAGATGAGAACCATTCAATAAATCCTCCTCAACAACCAACGCGACGACATCAAAAACCTCTTCCCCTTCCAAGTCCGCAGCATACGCAGTCTCTGCTGCAAATGCTGTTTCAGGCACTGGCCAGAACGATCCACCCGCATATGGGAGGAATCCCAAAATCTGAGTAACCAGCAAAGACAAGACCAAAAACAGGATTATTGGCTTTTTGAAATCTGGTTTTGGAAATGAGGGGAATTGGATCACAATTTATACCTTAATATAGCAATGGTTTTCCAATTTCAAAATATACCAAACAAACACCCCTAAAAACAATGAATTAAACCTGTTGGACAGGTATTCGAGTTGACAGTCCAGAAATTGCAAGCAAAGCTCGGAATTTCTGCAAAAAAGCCGCCTCGAAAGGCGGCTTAAAACATGAAAGAAAACCCTACTTATAGCGAACTCCGTAGCAGCAGTTTTCGCCATCATCTACCTTACACTCTGGTTCAAGAGCTAGATCCTCTACCAAATCATCTACAAACCTAGGTGGGTCGAAGCCTGCTTGTCCACATCTGACATTAGCTTCTTCTGGGCCTTCCATTTGGGCAAAGATGCCATACTTGAAAGGTGCTCCATCATCGGTATAAGTTTGGATATAATATCCTCCATCCTCGCCAAGGCAATAGGCTCTAACCCTCAAATCACTTGGATCAGAAGGAATCATTCCACCAGGGAAGTATGGAGCATACACTGCAGGAAGAGCGCTTACGCAGCCAGAAACAAGTTTATCATCACCTTGATAAATCTTCACACCATCATTACTAGCAGCTTGAATAGCTTCAGCGATGGTTTGGATATCAGCCTTACGTGCAGTGTTTCTAGCATCAACCGTAGATCCAAAAACCTTCGGCAAGAAAACAACAGCAAGAACTCCGATGATCATAACAACGATCATCAATTCAATAAGAGTAAATCCTTTTTTGATAGTCATAGTACGAGGGTTAAAAGTACTAAAAAATATTGTACCACACATTTTAGGAATGAAAATAAAAAAGCCGCTCCCACAAGGGAAGCGACTTTAGAATTCAAAATCAAATACTACTGAGAGTAAGCTCCGTAGCAGTACGGCCCAGCAGGGAGCGGATCCAAATCAGCTAAACCTCCTGGTGTGAGAGGAGGTTCTGCCACATCTCCAACTTCAATATTCCCACAAAGAATATTGGCATTAGCAGGATCTTCTACTTGAGCAAAGACACCATATTCAAAACTTTGTGCAGCAGCACCATATCTCTGAAGACCATAGTCATCAGCACATTCAGCAGCTCCCAATCCTCCAGGATCTGAAGGAAGAGTTCCTCCACCAAAGAACGGTAGGAAATCAACATTTATAGAATCAAGACACACGTCATCTAAAAGAGAGACTTGTACATTATCCAATCTCGCAGCCTCAATACCTTGCACTACATTAGCAACATCAGCCTGTCTCGCAGCATCCCTCGCCTTTTCTGGTGCACCAAGGATACTTGGCAAGAATACAACTGCCAAAATTCCAATGATCGTAATTACGATCAGTAGCTCAATTAGGGTGAACCCCAATTTGCTGAATCGATTTTTCATAGAAATAAGGTTAAATTATCTATAAATATATTAAAAGGTCTTAGACCTTAACTTAAAGTATACAGACAAGACTAAAATCTGCAAGAAAAATCCACCACAATCAAAAGATAACGCAAGTCTCTATAAATCCTCTATATAGCACTCGCTACATCTGAAAGTTGCATAATTGGAAGCATGACAGCGGCCACAATGATACCCACTGAAACACCGATCACGATCAAAATTGCAGGCTCCAACACCTTCGCCAAACCTTTCACAGTATCACTCACATTCTCTTCATAATAAGAAGCTACCTTCAACATAATCTCATCCAATTGAGCAGTCTTTTCCCCAACCTCAACCATATTAACGATCATGGGAGGAAACAACTTACTGTCAGAAAGATTTTCAGCCAGAGGGATACCTTGTTTCATGTCCTCAGCAGCCAACAAAATACGTCTTTTATAAACCTCATTACCAACAGAACTTGCAGTGATCTCCAGAGTCTTCACGACCGGCACACCACTACTCATCAAATTGGAAAGAGATCTCGCAAAACGCGCAAGATAAGTCATCTTAAAAAGCCCACCAAAAACAGGCATCGCCATTTTAATTTTATCCAAAAAATACTTCCCCTGTTTCCGCTTACTAGCCATCACAGAAAAGATCACCAATCCAATAACTCCAGCCAATAGATACCACCCATAACCTATCAAAAAGTCACTTATTCCAACAACAATCTTTGTAACCATCGGCAGATCAGCCGCTTGTCTCTCAAAGAGTGCAGTAAGTTTCGGGATGATGAAAACCATCATCACAACCAACACAACTATCAACAAAAGGATAATCGCGATTGGATACATCAATGCACTTTTAATTTTATGTTTTATGTCTTGCCGTCTAGCAATATCAGTCGCCAAATTGTCCAAAGTTTTGTTCAGCTGACCGGCCGCTTCACCAGACTCAACCATCCCTACTTCCATCTCCGAAAACTCAGCATCGTGATAGCCCATCGATTCAGAAAGACTCTTACCTTCTTCCACTTTCTCCTGCAAATCCTTGATAATAAAAGCAAGATGAGATTTTGAATCTACCTGTCCCAAAAGCGATTTCAACGACTTCACGACAGATACTCCCGCATTGATCATCACTGAAAGTAGATGAAAGAAATTCGCTTTATCATCGTCCTTTACGCCAGAATGTTTAAGTAGATATCGATTGAATTTTTTGAACCAATTTGCAAGAAAGAAACCGCCCTCTTCAAATTCAAAAGCGCTCTCTCCAGTCAGGAATTTCTTTCCCTTTTGACTTATAACAACATCATCATCAATGTTTAAAACAATCGGCTCTTTCCCGGACTTAGCATCCTTCTTTTTCTCGTCACCTAACTTGAAGACTTCTTTGCCAGCGAACTCAAAGTCTTTAGCTTTCTTTGGCATCTACAGCGTCGTTAGTTTTTTTTTGATCGGCCTCAGCCTCAGCCTCAGCCTCGACGACCTCAGCTTCAACAGCCTCAGACTTAGTTTCGGCAGAAGCCTCAGACTTCTTGGCCTTTTGGTCAAACTCTCCTTTTTTTGAAACACGATAAACCTCTTCAAGACTAGTTGAGCCTTCAAGAGCTTTGATAATACCAGTTTGTTCTAGAGTCAACATTCCTCCTTTCAAAGCTATTTCTTGCACTTCCAAAGTAGAAAGTTGATCAAAGATCGCACGTCTTATTTCATTATCAACTCTCAAAACTTCATAAAGTCCAACTCGCCCATGGTACCCAGTATTATTACACTTATCACATCCCTTCCCTTTATAAAATTTCATCCCTTCAAGCAAAGTCGGATCGACCTCTCCCTCCAAATCAGCTTTCTCCAAAACCATCTTTATACCTTCGACAGTTTCAGCATCAGCTTGGTGCTCCTCTTTACAATGATCACAGATCTTTCTCACCAATCTTTGCGCGATAACAATCTCAAGAGTTGAAGAGAGTAAGTAAGGAGCAATCCCCATATTTAAAATACGAGTAATTGTTTCGACCGAACTATTTGTATGAAGAGTTGAGAGAACGAGGTGTCCAGTCAACGCAGCTTCAATAGCTGTGTTTGCGGTCTCTTTGTCACGGATTTCCCCGACCATTATAATGTCAGGATCCTGACGCAAAGCCGACCTCATCCCAGAAGCGAATGTGTATTCGATACTCGGATGAACCTGACTTTGATTTAAACCATCTATTTGTATTTCCACCGGATCCTCAATGGTAAGAATATTCACTCCAACTTTATTCAAACGAATCAAAGCAGAGTAAAGAGTAGTTGTCTTACCAGACCCAGTCGGACCTGTGTTTAGGATGATTCCATTAGGAGATAACAAAGCCTCCTCAATATTTTTCAACGCACGTCCGCTGATACCAAGATCAGGAAGATCAGGAACTTTTCGCGATTTATCTTGGATACGCATTACAACTTTTTCACCACTAACAGTCGGCATAGTTGAAACACGGAGGTCCATGTCTTTTCCTTCTTTTGTAGTTACTTCAGTACGTCCATCTTGAGGTACTCTTTGCTCATCAATTTTCAAGTTCGACATAATCTTAATTCTCGACACAACAGCCGGATGAAGATTAGTCGGATACTCAACAATTTGCTGTAAAACACCATCAATTCTGAAACGCATTCTCACGCGATTTTCCTCAGGCTCCAAGTGAATATCACTGGACCTCATATCCAAAGCAAGTGAGATAGCCATCATTACGAGCTGTGGAATATTTGCAGCAAGAATAGAGTCTTGCAGTTGTTTCAATTTTGGATTTGCAGCTACCGCAGCAGGAACTTTTGCATCTGTTTTCGCGGTCGGAGCAGCAGTGGGAACTTCCGCCACCGGAGCTGCTGGTGCTACTGGTGCTGGAGCTGGCGCAGCAGCAGGCGCACCTTGTGCGGGTGCTACTTTTGGAACCTGATTTTGTGCGTTCTCGTCAGCCACTATTTGAAATTAAATATTTTGGAAATAAGCATGAATCTTCACTGAGAAATTAATTGTATCTTGAGATACTCCTTCAGCAGAATCACTGAAACTCAAATGAATCGACTGGATATCCATCAAACGAACTTTATCCAACAACGATCCCGATTTTTCAGCGTATTGCAAAAACTTAGTAAAGTTCTCAGCCGAACTTGAAATAGTCATCCTCAAAGGCAGATATTTATAATCTCCCTCATCTGTATCTTGAATATCTTGATATTCGATGTTTGATATAACAAAAGGGTTGTTGTTTCGATCTGTTTCCTCCTCAAATTTATCAAAAGCACGAGTCAATTCAGTATAACTATTCTCAGCAGGGAACACCTCTTTCAAACTATCCTCAATATCTTCACTCAACTCATCAAAAGTCTCCTTTTTATTAAGATAATCACTTTTTTGTGCAATCACTTGAGTCTTCAAAGCATCAACAGTCCGCTCATTAATAGCGATCGCGTCTTTGTATAGCCCGTAATCGACCCATTTAAAGTAAACATAAGATCCAATCAACGCCACAAACAATCCACAAAGAATAGAGTAGAGCATGATGCTTTTCTTTTGCTTCCTAACAATCGATTTGTAACTTGCTTTTGGCATATTTAAATTATTCGTTAGTTTCTTCAGAACTTTCCACTCCATTTATCGAAATCCCAGACTTCTTTTCCAAGAATTCAGGAATTGCTTCAGGCGAAATTTGTTCATCAAGATCTTCCAGAGCATCCTTTTGAAGATAAAGATTCAACCTCAAAGTAGAAGTAAATCCTTCCTCAGCAGAACCACTCTTTGTGAATGATTTCATTTCAACACCTGAGAAATATGGGCTCGAATTCAATTGATCAATTAGATTCGAAATCATTGTGAAATTATTCGTGTCATAACGCTTCGTCACACCAGTTATCGTGACCAAACCAGTATCAGTATCAAAGTCATAACTTGTGTATTGAATCCCTCCAATTTCATCAAAATATCCGTCACTGAAATATTGATCAACGTAAGTAGTTTCAAGCTCAATCTGGTTGATAATATCAGACCAATTAATTCTATCTTCTTTAATCTTTTGGATTGTACTTAATTCATTTTCAACCAACTCATTGATATCCATAATCATAAGAGCCAATTCAAGCTCACTCATGGCATCAACATCAGCTGTTCCAAAATAAGAAACCAAATCACTGTTCGAAACCAGCTTTTGAGTCTGGCGATACAATTTGTAATCTCTGAAGTCATCTTCATTCTCACTATCTACAAGTTCATCAGACATTTCCGCAAAACGAGATTTCAAAAGATCAGAAAATAGACCTTCAAAGTCACTTTCTTCCTCCACATCAAGATCTGCCAAAACAATTCCTTTATCCTGAGTCAAAAGAACACTAGAAGCCTTGAAGGCAGTGCTAATCTTCTTTCTCAAATCATCCATCTCTTCAACAGCAGATTCCCGCTCATCGTCAGACATGGTTTTGTTCCCAGCAATGTAATAATTCCTCAAATACTCATCTCCATAATAACTAATTTGATTCAAATAAAACTTTCCTTCCAAATATTTATACATGTTCAAATCCGTTTGCAGTTCACTGATCTCATCATTCGAATCTGCAAGTTGATGCAGAGCAGAAGGAACATTCAAAAGATTTGTCGCAAAATCCAGCTTTGTTGAAAGCTGACTTGTGAAAAATAGAATAGAACTAAGCCCAATAGCCACCAAAAATGCAAAACAACCCTTCAATACATACAGAAGGACGCTTTTTGGCGGTTCAATGTCTTCCAATAAAGATTCATCGACCTCAGGAGGTGCTTCCAAAATTCGCTCATCTGTAGGGCTTTTCCCAGTCTTTAGAGTACTTTTAATCATATCCGAAAGCCCACGCTTTGGTGCTTTTTCGGGGGTTGCAGGTTCTGAGAGTTTTGGCTCGACAACTTTGACTTCAGTGGGCTTTTCAGCCTCATCCTTAAGAGCATCTTTCGATTTCCCAAGCTCAAAAGGTAGTTTCCCTTTCAATTTATCAAAAAAGGAGGTCTTTTCTTTTGGTTTTGGTATTAGTGTTTTTGCCACTTTTTTTATTACAATTTTGTTTCTAAATCATCAAGACATTATACCAAATTTTAACCTGTTCGTAAAGGGTGATTAACCTGAAAACACAAAAACAGGCCAATCCCCGTAAAACGGGAATCAGCCTGTCATTTAATCTTACAATATTCGCGTCGAAACGCGAAGCTCAAAACCGGAGAAAACTACTGCAACTCAACAGATGCACCAGATTCTTCGATCTTTTTCTTCAATTCTTCAGCTTCGTCAGCATCAAGACCTTCCTTGATAGCTTTAGGAGCTCCATCAACTAAATCTTTAGCCTCTTTAAGACCAAGACCAGTGATTTCTTTTACTACCTTGATAACAGCAATTTTGTTACCACCAGCAGAAGTAAGAACTACGTCCTTTTTACCTCCACCAGCATCAGCATCACCACCAGCGTCACCACCAGCAGCACCTCCTCCTGCCATCATCATTGGAGCAGCAGCAGATACACCGAATTTTTCTTCTAGAGCTTTTACTAGGTTAGCAAGCTCAAGAACAGGAAGTTTCTCAACAAGATCCATGATCTTTTGAGCATCTTTCCCTAGCTCTACTGTTTGTTCAGCCACCGGTTCAGGTGTCTTTTCAGCAGCAGGTGCCTCTTCTTTAGGTTCCTCCTTTGCAGGTTCTGCAGCAGGAGCTTCCTCTTTTGTCTCTTCAGCAGGCGCTTCTTCAACCTTAGTCTCTTCTTCCTTTACGTCTTCTTTTTTTACGTCATCAGCCATAATAATTTTGGTTAAATATATATGTTAATTATTTTTTAGCTATTGCATCAAGTGCACGAACAAATCCTCCAAGAGTATTGTTCAAAGCACCATGGAAACCAGAAATAGGTGATTTCAAAATATAAACAAGTTTTGCCAGCAATTCTTCCTTTGATGGGATAGTTGCGAGAGTGTTTGCCTCATCAAGAGTCATAACACGTCCTTCCAAAAGTCCTCCGAGTAGAGCCAACGCTTCATGTTTTTTTGCATAGTCATAAACTTCTTTTGCTCCAGCTACGATATCGTCATAACTGAAAACCGCTCCAACAGAACCTTCCATATACTCAGCAGGAATTTCATCCTTGTATCCAGCCTCTTTCGCAGCAATCTTGATCAAAGTCTTCTTTGCAATTTTCATCTCCGCTTTTTTCTCTCGAAGATTAGATCTCAACTCTTGAACCTCATTTACAGTCAAACCCTTGTTTTGTGCAAAAACAACAGATTGAGCCTCTTTAAATTTATCAACTAACTCTTTAAGCAATTCTTCCTTTTTTTGTCTTGTAACTGGCATAGTTTTTGATGTTAAAAAAATCTCATCGTGTACACAGACAGATGAGACATAGGCTCCCCAAACGGGAAAGTATCTATATTTTCGTCTCGGCGGGACTTCTGCTTCAGGTTTGGCCTAAAGCTGCCTGCTGTCTGTGACAAAGGCATTCTACTTACACTCTTATAAAAGTCAACAAAAAATGCTAGAATCCAGCCATGAATTTGCTAAAAGACCTAAAATCCTTCCTCAAAACCACAAAAAACCCGCTAATTGTCATCCTCGGACCGACTGCCAGCGGAAAAACGGCTATTTCCCTGAAAATCGCCAAAGAAATCGATGGTGAAATCATATCTACCGACTCACGCCAGATATATAGAGGTCTCGAAATAGGCTCAGACGCTCTACCAAAAGACCAGCAAGAAGGAATTCCTCACCATATGATGGGAATAGTCGATCCAGACCGAGAATACTCACTTGCAGAATACAAGGACGAAGCCGAAAAAATCATCACAGAAATCCGCAAACGCGACCACATCCCAATGCTAGTCGGAGGAACGGGTCTATATATATCAGCCCTCACGGAAAACTATGATGTGCCGAGGGTTCCACCAGACAAAAAACTCAGAGAAGAACTATACAAAGAAGCCGAAGAAAAAGGCGGAGAAGCTCTTCACGCACGTCTCGCAGAGCTCGACCCAGAAGCCGCGAATGCAATCCACCCAAATAACCTCAGATATGTCGTCCGCGCACTAGAAATCAACCTGAAAACCGGCAAACCAAAACAAGACACAAAAACCAGCGAACCAAACCCCGATGTCTTCATGATCGGCATCGAACGCCCCCGCGAAGAAATCTACGAACGTATAAACGAACGTGTCGACACCCAAGACCAACGTGGCCTCATCGACGAAGTCACAAAGCTCCTCGACAAAGGATACGATGAGAACCTTCCCTCAATGACATCCCTCGGCGTAAAAGAAATCATCCCATTCATCCGCGGCGAACAAACCCTAGAAGAATGCAAAGAAACCCTCAAACAAAACACCCGCAACTACGCAAAAAGGCAGGGGACTTGGTTCAGGCGGTATCCACAGATTCATTGGTACAACACCTCCATATAGCACTTCTCACAATAAACAGTCTCCGGTCGATCCGGTGCGTATGTTGAACGAAGCTTACAATCACATTTATCACACCGACGATCATAGAACTGACGAGGATTTCGCAAAGCAAATCGATCCAAATGCCTTTGCTCAGGACAACGACGAGGCACTGGTAATCCAACTCGCCGATAAAACTTCAACTCACGCTTCGTCAACTTAAATAACTTCCCCATAACCTCACATTTAATAGCCGCATCCAAAATATCATCCCCGACATCCTTGATATTGTCCGGCAAATCCGCAGCCTCCAAAACAACCGGGACATCCGGCGGCGGCGTCTCGTAATCATCCCACGTATAACCCGCAGCCTCAGCCTCCTCCCGCGAAAGAGGATAATACATATGTGCAGTCGTTTTGTTATATCCATACGGTGAAAACGCAGGCGGAAAATATTCGCCCCATTCTCCAGTCTTCATCATATGCTCAATAATCCGCGGTACTAATTCCTCGTACTCCTCGCGAGTATATTGCTTATTAAAAACACAATGAGAATTCCCGTGCATGTTCGTGCAGCCAAAACAATTTTTGCACGTCTCCATATACCAAGAATAAAAAACGTCCGCCGAACTCATCATCACATCATCACAAAACATTATATGATAAGAATTCTCCCCACAAATCGCACATTCATAACACTGCTGGACATTCGTTCCAAATTGATTCATGTCATAACAATTCTTCGCACCCAAAACCAACTGATAACAAAACTTCCCGCCCTCAACGTCCTCACAATCAAAACTGTACTGAGTATCTTTGCAATGATTCAAATGATTCCCAAAACAATTCGTCAAATTATTTCCCTGAAACTCTTTGAACGTATGTTTTAATTCCAATTCGCGCCGCCTCTTCTTCCACTTTTGATATTGCTTATGAGATCCCAAATCGATCTCTGCCATCCGGGCCTTGTACTCTTCTTTCCCCAACTTTTTATTCTCAAAACAATAGCTCTGATTCCTTAAACCAACACAACAAAAACAATCATTACATCCAATACAATCCCTCAAAAACGCACTCGAATTACACGTATTACAATCCTGACATCCGCTCAATCCATAACATTTGTGGACATCAACACAGTCATAGCAAAGCTCACTATGAAGATTGTAAAATCCATCCACACAAAACAAGTTTTTCTTAAATCCATACCCGTAATAACAGTCCTCGCAAAAATCCGCATGCATGATGAGATAGCAATTTTTCGACCAGCCAGCCATGTGAATATAATCCGAATTCACACACTCTCCCTGACTATTCAAAGCCAAACAAGGACTCGAATCGCGCAACTCAGCCAACTGCTCAAAAAACGGCCGATCAAAATCAAAATCCCGCCCATAATCCCGCGGATCCCATTTGTCGCTGTGCCAACAATCCCGACAATAAACAAACTGTTCCAGATGAGGCGGAAACGCACTCAAAGTATATTTTTCGCAAAGTCCACATTTCCCAGGATACAAATGCTGTTCATTACAATGAGAAATCCGTCGTTGCTGTCTACAATCAGGACAATGTGTCGGAGAGGGAACTTTATACTTTTTCCCACCAAATTTAGGGGAAACACTATCATAAAAAGCGAGATCATCTTTCGTGACCTCAAAACTCGCCTCGCATTTGACACATTTTTTATTCACATCAATAGTTTAACCTATCGTAAAATGAAAATCTATTATATATTTCACGCATGGCTTCACTTCGCACCCTTCAAAAACTAGCAAAAAAGCTCCGTTCCCCAACAGGTTGTCCCTGGGATCGTTCGCGAACAATTGAGGACATGGCAGAAAGTATCGAAGAGGAGGCTCAAGAAATAAAAGAAGCATTTGAGAAAAAAGATTGGAAAAATCTACGCGAAGAACTCGGAGATGTGCTATTCAATATCGTGCTAACAGCTCAAATTGCAGAAGAAGAAGGCAAATTCACAATGAAAGATGTAATCAAAGATATAGACGAGAAAATCCGAACAAGACACACTTGGGTCTTCGGAAAAGACAAAGCGAATACACCACAAGAAGCACTTGAAATGTGGAACAAAAACAAAGCAGCGCAAAAAGAAGTCGAAGAAAATAGCCAGGCGGAAGGCTAGCCTCACGGCGAATAAAAATCCGCACAACTAAGTCTTAAAAAGTATAAAAATGTCGGTTCTAGGAAAGAAATGGATTGTGAAATCCAAAGGCTGTGACAAGCCGATTTTGGACGTGTTACTAGAAAATCGTGGCATTAACACAACGGAAGAAAAAGACAGTTTTCTCGAGGAAAGCACTGCGTTCCACGATCCGTTTTTGATGAAAGATATGCAAAAGTCGGTAGACAGAATAATGCAGGCGATCGAAGCAAAAGAACGCATAATAATTTTCGGGGACTATGACGTGGATGGGCTGACTTCATCGGCAATTCTTTTCCATACATTGAAAAGCTTGGGAGCAAATCATTCAATAAGACTGCCAAACCGCGAAAAGGATGGATACGGCCTCTCAAAGAAATTTATCGATGAATTCATCAAGCTGGATATCAAATTAGTAATCACAGTTGATACCGGAATTTCATGTGCAAAAGAAATTTCATACGCACGCGAAAACGATATAGACACAATAATCACGGACCACCACCAAGTCCCAGAAACACCACCGACAGACGCTCACTCAATCAACCATCCAAAACAAAAAGACTGCAAATATCCATTCGAAGATCTAACAGGAGCAGGAGTGGCTTTGAAGCTTGCACACGCATTATTCATCCATAATTTAGGAGAAAAAGAGGCGCTAAATGAAATAGAACCAATGGTCGAATTGGCGGCAATGGGAACAGTCGCAGATCTCGGACCAGCAAAAGGCGAGAATAGAAAAATAATAAAACATGGCCTAAGAAACTTAACAACAACTTCATCTCCAGGATTAAAAATTCTAAAAGAACTAGCCGGAATAAAACCAGACATGGAAGTCTGCCCTGTGAAAGTCGGATACAATCTCGCCCCACGACTCAACGCAGCGGGAAGAATAGGTGATCCATACACAGCCCTGAGAATTCTCATCGGAACCAACGATTCGGAAATATATGGATACGGAAAAGAACTGGAAGAACTAAATCGTCGAAGACAAGAAATGACTCAAGAAACGCTAATGCAAGCAATGCACGAATTCAGGAGAATGGATGACCAAAACGCTCTACCGTTCATACTAGTAGCAAAAAGCACTGAGTGGCATGTCGGGATAGTTGGCCTCACAGCTTCGAAATTAGCTGACAGTTTTGGTAGACCGGCGATCATATTCCAAGATCTCGGAGATACATTGGTCGCATCAGCAAGAAGCATAGAAGCTTTCAATATAGTAGAAGCGATTGCAGCACAAAAAGAACTCCTCGTAACTTTCGGCGGTCACAAAGAAGCAGCTGGCTTAACAATCAAAAAAGAAAACTACAAAAAATTCAAAGAAAAGATAGAAAAATACGCAGCCAAAAAACTAAAAGACAAAGATGTGCGTCCAAGTCTAGAAATAGATTGCGAATTGAAGGGGTCTCAAATCAAGGATGAATTAGTCGATGAATTATTGAGGTTGAAACCATTCGGGATTACCAACAAAAGGCCGGTTTTTGTAATAAGAAACGTAAAACCAAACTTCATTTCGACTGTGGGAAGAGCTGGAGATCATTTGAAATTTGAGGCAGAAATAGGAGAATTGAATATGGGGGCTATAGGGTTCAGAATGGGTGAGTTATCTCATGAACTAAGGAAACACAAATCTCTAGATATAGCTTGTCATATCGATTTCAACGAATGGAATGGCAAGAAAAACATTCAAGCAGAAGTAGTGGATATGAAGATGGTAGGAGGTCCTTCGTCCAGGGTTGACAATCAGAGGTAGAGATGGTATAAATAAGGCTATTTTGTGCTCATTGAAATTAAGGTTTTTCAAGCAGAGTATTGTCTGTTTCGATTCGTTGGTTTGGAGTTTTTTTTCTCACAGACTCGCGACGGACAGGTACTCTGTTTGTAGCGAGAAATTTCGATATGAGGGTGGAAATGTTGAAAACAAGAAAGGAGAAGTACGTACCAAAAGGTGTCGTGGTTGGTGGACTTATTGGGCTGATTCTCAGCACAATGTTTATTGGAGTAGGCCTGATTGCAGGTCTTCTCATAGCCCAAAACCAATACGACAAGATCATCACAGAAAGTTTGCAAGAAGTACGAAAGGAGTCGTTGAGTGACGAAACGAAAGAAGTGCTCAACGATCTTCTTCTGGTGATAGTTAAGAAAAAAACTGAACGAGGAAACGGGTTCCTCTAACAAAAGGAAAAGGAACAATGAAGAAGCACGACTTGAACTGGGGGCACTATCTCCTGATGGCACTCCTCTTAGTGGGGTTCATCGGATTTATCAACGCGATCGTGCAGGGCGACAAGAACAGCCCTGTGAACGCCATCCTCTTCGGGGAGCATGATATCATCATGTCCGAAGATCCAGATGCCGTCCAGGCCGCCATCGACGCGTGGCCTGCGAATCCGGGTACGGACGAAGTGTCCTCCATTCTTCAGCCGAAGACCACAAAGGGCATGGCTCACGGTGGAGACTGGGCACCCGACACCGTCGACATCTCCACCGAGGAGATGGACGAGCTCATGGAACAGGTTCGGGCTGACCCCTTCTGGGATAAGCTCGACAACAACTAATCCCGCCAACTTTCCCCTTGATGCCCACCTCAAATCCGCTACAAGCAGACCCACGCCCGGGACGTCCCCACTTTATACGTCCCGGGTCTGCTTCATATACAAGAAAATCACTATAGACATTCATCAAACAAAACTGATAGACTAACACCCTTTTCTTAAACAGGTTTAAGGGAGTTGACACCTCGCAGGAAAACAAGTATAATATAAAGAATAAATCTGTAAAGAAACTCACTCAAAACGAACCTAATGAAGTTTTCAGACATTCAAAAGAACATAATTGATTTAGTAAAAAGAAGCGAGAAGATACTCGTCCTTCCTTCGACTCCGGTAGACGGAGATGCTATTGGAAGTGCGCTGGCTACTTACTTAGTTCTTAAAAAGCTGAAGAAGAGTGTCACAGTAGTTTGTGCAGAACCAATCCCTGAACTCCTAGGGTTCCTTCCAGAAACACAAGTAATAGGGGACAAGCTGGTCTCTTCAAAAGACTTCATAGTAACGATAGATACAAGAGAAACCAAGGTAGACGAGATCAAAAGCAACATAGAAGAAAACAAGGTTAATATAATCATCAGCCCAAAAGAAGGACGTTTCACAGAGAATCAAATCACCTTCAATGAAGGTTTAGACGAATATGATCTGATCATAACAGTCGACACCGCAGAGCTTCAACAGCTAAGACAAATTTACACAGAAAACACTCAAATGTTCCACGAAATCCCAGTGATCAACATCGATCATCACATTTCAAACGAGCATTACGGAAAAATAAACTACGTAGACATCATGTCGGCATCAGCCACAGAACTCCTCCTCCCATTATTTGAAAGAATGGAAGAGGAATTCGAACAAGAGCTGATCGACGAAGACATCGCAACACACCTTCTGACAGGAATAATCACAGACACAGGAAGCTTCCAAAACGCAAACACGACACCAAAAGCATTCGCTCACGCAGCGCAGCTAATTGCATACGGAGCGAGACAGCAAGAGATTATCCAACACATTTACAAAACAAAACAATTAAGCCAATTAAAACTTTGGGGACGACTCCTTTCAAAAATCCAAACAGACGAAAAATACAAAATCGTCTGGTCAACAGTCTCTCAACAGGATTTCAAAGACACAGAAAGTAAAGAAGCAGAAACAGGTGACATAATAGATGAATAAATCACAAACGCCCCAGGACCAGAACTCATATTGCTCTTAAAAGAACGTTCAGACGACACTATCTCAGGAAGTATCCGCACAACAAACCCGTCAGTAGATGCATCAGCAATAGCTGAAATGTTTGGAGGTGGAGGACATGGACAGGCCGCAGGTTTCCGAATCCCAGATGGTAACTTCCAAAAACACGAATCAGAAGTAATAGGCAAAATCAGAGACTTCCAAGCTGAACGCCTAGGAGTGTCAGATGAATCAGAATCTGAATCTCAAGAATCAGATCAACCAATCATAGATGTAGAAAAACTTCTCTCTCAAGTTAAAGAAGCAGAAATGGCACAACAGGCAATGCCATCAGAGAAAGAAGTAGAAAAGTTTGTTAAGAACGAAGAAGAAAACCAAAAAGAATTCATCGAAGAAACATCGGACAGCCCAAAGGCCGCCGCCGAAGACACTACTAACGACGAAGACACCCCAACCTTCAATCCAAAACCAACTCCAAAAAAGCCAAACCCATCTTCAGAGCTCAAACCAGGAATCACTTACAAGTTTGAGGATTAAAACGCTTCTACCCAGCCTGTTCCATCAACTCATCATCCATATCAAAGTTGCAGTATACTTCAGCGACATCATCATTTTCTTCTATTAATTCAATCAATCCCAAAACTTTGCGAGCAGCTTCAGCTGTATCAATCTTAACAGTTTGTTTTGGAACGTAAGTTATATCAGCTTCATCAATCTTAATTCCAGCCTCTTTCAAGGCATCACGAATTTTTGCAAGATCAGTCGGGCCAGTATGAACTTCCAAAACATCACCTTCACGAACAGTATCAGACGCTCCAGCATCAATAGCAGCCAGTTCAACCTCATCTGCATCCACACCGTCAGTAAGAGGGACAGCAATTAGCCCCTTTCTTTCAAACATC
>CAZBZZ010000003.1:22089-22927 GCA_964496555.1 uncultured Candidatus Peribacteria bacterium | reverse complement strand
TATGGTTGTAGATAATTATGGAACTTATGAATTCAATACTGGTTATAGTAGTAGCTATGTTGTAAAGGATGTTGAAATGAGTTGGAAGAAGCCTTACTACTTCGCTTGGGCTCTTTGGCACTATGAGGATATGGCAAAGGCTGGGCTTTATCGCCGATCTGAGGATGGCGATGACTCTTTGAACAGGATTGTTTACTTTGATAATTTTTATGAGCTTGAATTGAAGGATTTTGCTTTGAATAAAGGTGGTTTACCTTTTGTTTTGTGGGAGGATTCTGATGGGAATGCGCTTGTTAATAAATACAATGCAGCAGGAGTTTTCAAGAAGGCATATGAGTTTGATGCTCCGGCAGATGGATTTGTTGCAGATAGGATTTTGATGGACAGATATAATAGGATCCAATTGTTGTGGGTTTCAGATTCGGATTATTTTGTTGAGACTATTAAATTGAAAGACCTGTCTTCATTTAGTTCTGATATTTTGACTGGTCCTGCTGGCTATAACCTTGTTGATTTTGATCGCGGTTGGTGGAAGAAAGATTTGGCTTCGCGGGTTTTGTTTGTTGATGAAGAGGGGGATGACGCTCAGGTTGTGAAAGTTAATTTGAAGGGTGGAGCTTTGAAGACTTTTGAGTTTGAAGCCACTGATGGATATGTGTTTGGTGGAATGGCCACTACATCAGATAATAGGATTCGCTTGATGCTTGTTGGGGATGAAGATGTTAATGTCTGGAAGGTAAATCATAAGACTGGAGCAGTGCAGATGGTGAGTGAGTATGTGATGGAGTAGAGCTCTACTGAGATATAGTTAAAAAAAATGGCTGGCGTAATGCCAGTC
>CAZBZZ010000003.1:0-22079 GCA_964496555.1 uncultured Candidatus Peribacteria bacterium | reverse complement strand
CGGGCATTCGTACCTAGGTTTCTCGTCCTTCAATTCAACATATTCAAAATCCGCCTCTACCTTTGGCAGAGCCGTATTTTAAATGGTCGGGGTGAGAGGACTCGAACCTCCGGCCTCACGCTCCCAAAGCGCGCGCGCTAGCCAACTGCGCCACACCCCGATATTTAGACCCGCACTTGAAGTGCGATTCAGACGTATTCTACACTTCTATTTCAGTTTGCCAAGATTTTTTGTATATTTCTTATATGGAGAGATTATATTCGAAAATAGTTGGTATGCCTGTTTTTTCGCCTGAAAGCGTTCAGCCGATCTATATTGCGCGTGATATGGTCGTTGATCCTGACAGTGGGAAGGTAGTTGCGATCGTGGTTGATAGTGCTCGTGGGCTCATTATAACTCCTATGGATATAGTTTCTTTGAAGCATGGGATCTTGATTCGAAGGAAGGATGATGTTGTGGAAATGGAAGATGTTTTGAGGGTTAAGGAAATTGTTGAGGATGGGAGGGAGTTAATGGGTAAAAATGTTGAGACTGAAAATGGCGAGAGGCTGGGGAAAGTTGTTGACTTGGCAATCGATGCAAAGTCTTTAATTTTGAATAAAATTCATACCGCCAGGTCTATTCTGGGGATTGTTCATCATAATCCTCGAATAATTCCTGCAAAGAATATTGTTGAAGTTCTTGAAGATAAGGTGATTGTCAAAGATTCTTCTGGGGAAGTTGTGGCTGAAGAGGCAGCTGAGGTGGCTGGGGCTGGGGCGGTGTGACCGGACGCTTAGGGACCGGTCAATACTTGAGCCGTAGGTGATGACCGGTCGTGTTTTTGCGAACCCCGGGATTGAGCAACAAAAAAGCCCCGCCCTTTTGCAAGGGCGAGGCAAGTACGGTTTTGCTAGGTGGTCGTTTCTGTCACTGAGCTTAGTACTGTATTCACGATTGCGAATGAAAGTAAGATTATAATTATACCAAGTAGAGCATAAAGAATAATCTTCTTTGCATTGTCGATAGACTCTTGTTTTCCTGCTGCTGTTACGTATGTTACACCTCCGAAGATGATCATCATTACTGCAACTATTCCTAGGAATGTTAGGAAGTAGTTAACGATCTTAAGAGCTAGAGTTCTTAGAGATCCTTCGTGTGGTACATCAGTTGGAACGTCACTTGGAGTGATTAGTGCCGCTGAAGCCACTGGGACCATGTTGAGAAGAGCGATTGCTCCTACCATCAACCCAAGCACTATCAGTGTTTGCTTGATGATTTTCTTTGTGTTCATAGGAATATGGTTATTTTTTGCTTTTTCAGTTTTGAATTATACCAAAGGACAGGTGTGGAAACAATATTTTGGGTGGATTGAGTTGACCTCATGGCTGTTTCGTTGGCTGATTCTAGAGCCTGTCTGGGATGATTTGAACCTCTTCTTCTAGTTTAATTTTGAATTTTTTGTAGACTTCTTTCTTTGCTAGGTCGGCTAATTTGAGAATATCTTTTTGTGTGGCTGGCTTCGCTAGAGTCCCTGCGTTTTGGATGAAGTTTGCGTGTTTTGGGGATATTTGTGCATTGCCTTGGCGTTTTCCTTTGAGTCCACATTTATCTATTAAATAACCTGCTTTCAGGTGTGGTTTGTCTGGACTAGGATCTGGGTTTTTGAAGAATGACCCAGCAGAGAGTCCATATGGTTGGGACTGAGATCTCTTTGTAGTGAGTTTTTGTGCTAAGGTTTTGTGCCGTTTGGCTTTTGATAATTTGAGAGTTGCTTGCAGAACAATGTCGTTCGTTTTTTTAAGTTTTGAGTGTCGGTATTTTAATTTTAGATCTTTGGGCTTGGTGGTTTTTGTGCGGCCTGTTTTTGGGTTGAGTATTAAGGCCTGAATGAGAACATCTTTGATTTCCAAACCGTTAGCCCCTGCATTTCCTCTGACTGCTCCTCCGAGTGTTCCTGGAATTCCTGCGAATTGTGAGAGATTGTAGAATCCTTTGTTTTTTGCTTTTGCGATTATGGCCTGAAGGATTGCTCCGGCGTCTGCTGTGAGAGTTGTTTTCGTTGTGACGACGTTGCTTGCTGAGAGCTTGATTATTACTCCGCGGAATCCTTTGTCGTGGAAAAGTATGTTTGAGCCTCCTCCGATAAAGAGATATGGGATTTTGTTTTTCTTGAGGAATTTGAGGAGGGTTGCAAGATTTTCTAGAGTTGTTGGCTTGAGGTCTTTGAGTTCGACGAAAGCATCGGCAGGTCCTCCTATCCTGATAGTACAGTGTTTTGATAGAGGTTCTTTGAGCCGAATGTCTGGAAATATTTCCGTGACTTTTTGTGTAATTGTCTTGTTCATTTTTCCCTGTAATACTACTAAATATAAGAAAAAATTGACAGGGGAAAGGGTTTTCGATAGGATTTCCCTGCTTTTAAGTTCGGACTTAACTAATGCCCTTACTTAAGTTCGGGAGTTTGCAGATTGAAAATAAGCCACCCTAGCTCAGCTGGTAGAGCAATCGCCTTGTAAGCGATGGGTCATCGGTTCGAATCCGATGGGTGGCTCCATTTAAAATTCGGCGGCCTTTAGGTCGACGAGTTTTAAACTCGACACAGTCGAGTGGATGAGAACCGAAGGTTCGTACCGAAAAACGAGCGCGATTTTTCCTGGGAAAAATTAAAGCGAGTATTTGAGGCCTCGACCTCGGAGTCCCGCCGTGGCGGGACGAGAATGGAAGAGTATCCGGGGGGGTATTATTGCTTCTAGCAAGCTGAAAGTTATCCTTTAAGTTTTTTGTCAATGACCCATTGCTGAAAATCAACTAACCGTCGGCAAAATAAAGATGAGCCCGAAAGGTTTGCAAGAGAGCCTGAGTAAGCTATAATTGTTTTGATTTGTTAATCCTTTTTCTATGAAGAAATTCCTATTATCCGTATTGATTGTTCTTTTGCTTCCTTTTAATTCTGCTTTTGCTGAGCCAGTAGAGGATTATTCCGATTATGACTTTTTACCTTTGTATCTAAATGCTCGTTACAATGTTTATAATTTGGGGGATGAGATATTAGTCTATGCTTCAGGGACAGCTTTAAATTATGGAGGTGAAAAATTGGATTCTTGGACCTTTATGCTTGATGATAATGACTACCCTATTAAGGATATCAGATTTTTTACTAAAACAAGTGGGTATAGCGATGGGGATTATTTAGTGACTGATTATTCTGAAATTCCTTTGCATGAAGTAGATCAAAATATGTATAGCTTTGATATTGACAGCTCTTTTGATAGTGGAAGTGGACTGAATACCCCTCGTACTGACTTCTATTTTTTAGCATTGCTTGAAAACCCAAATTCTAAATCCCCAATAGAGTGGACTGATGTCCCTGTTGTTGTTCATCCAGCTGATAGTAGTGCTCGTTTTTTTATTCATCATACGGACGAAGTTTTGGGATATGATTTTGGAGATGATGGATATTTTGAAGTTGGATTTGAAGATCAAGTTAAGTACTTAATGGACTTCCTTGAAAAAGATATCGAAGATTCTGATATAGATATTGATAGACTCACTAAAATAATTTTTAGAAGCAATCCAGGTCGCTGGGTGCGTGGTTCTGCTCCTACAATAGAGGGCTACGACGAGGAAATAAAAGCTTTGGTAGAAGAGGCTACTGGCAGGAAGGGGAAGGACAGTTCGAATTCTGATTCTGAGCCTTTTAATTGGGAGTTCTTTACAGCCGTTGGGGGAGGGATTTTATTGTTTTTAGTTGTATTATTTTACATATATAAAAAAAGAGCAGTAGGTCGTCGAGTATTTACTCGCTCAGACCGCTGAAGCCCTCTTTATTGGCTAAGGATAGCCAAAAACCACGTTCGAACCGCATGGGATAGACCTTGTAAGCGATGGGTCATCGGTTCGAATCCGATGGGTGGCTCCATTTCACCCCAATTCTTTTTCTAGTTCTGATTTAATGTTTGCCAAATGTTTTGTTAATTCAGCTTTGGTTAAATTTTCTTTATAGGATTTTGAATAAATACAAACCGGCGTGAGAATTCCTTCTATTTGCATTAAGAATAGATACAGACGATATCCGCCCGATTTGCCCTTGTTTTCGCTTTGTAGACGAATTTTAAAGATTCCCATTCCCATAGGAATTGCTTTTTCTTTGTCAAAAATTAGAAGTTCGTACTTTAATTTTGATTTTAAATTTTTGTTTTTCTTAACTAATTTCTTTAATTGTTTTTTGAAGTAATTAGTTATTACGACCTTATACATCAGCAAGCTGTTCATCTATTGGGACATCGAGCTTACCCTGCTCGTTGAGCTTTTTCAACACCGACGAGAGTTCTTTTGTTGCTTTTTCCAAAAGAATATCTTCTTTTGGCCTGTGGTACTTGAAAAATTTCACGAGGAAGCGGAAAAATTCGGCTTTGTTTGTGTAACCTTCTTGCTTCATTAGGTTTTGGATTTCAGAGTCTTGCGTATTGTTTATTTTGAAAAAGACTGTGGCCATAGCAAATAATTAGTAATTATATAGTATATTGTATAGTATATAACGTTTTTTTGCAAGAAATATCTGTAATTCTCATTTTTCTTTCATGCAATAATCACCCTCGTATCTAATGGAAAAACCAGTGGCCTGCTTTTTCTGAGAGACACCCTCTCCAGCCGTAGGTCTCTTATATTAACTCTCAGCCCTTAGATTCTGGAAAAGGTGGTGGTGAAGCAGAGCAGGAAGGGTTGGGAAAGCTTGGAGGAGGTTACTGTCTAGAATCTCTTAAACAAAAGTGTCCGAGAAAAGGGGTACTTGACCTTGAACAAACGAATAACACTTGTCCTCGCGGATAAACCAGAATAAAAAGATAAAATAAGTTGAAAACTTTGTGGCTCCATTTTAAAATTCGGCGGCCTTTAGGTCGACGAGTTTTAAACTCGACGCAGTCGAGCCAGATGAGGACCGAAGGTTCGTACCGAAATTGGGAAAAACTTGCAATATAAAAAAGATAAGTTATTATTTTATCTTGTATTTTTAATCAAAATTCTATGTCAGAATCTTCACTGGAGCGTACGCCTATTATTGCGGGAAATTGGAAAATGAATCCGCCGGATATGGGTGGGGTTATGGATTTATCGGATTGCTTAGCTCAATCTTCTGCTGCAAATGTTGAGGATCGAGAGGTTATTCTTTTTCCGCCTTCTCCTTTTATCTCTGAAGTTTGTAATCGCGTTGATGGCACAAATATTCAGGTTGGCGGACAGGATTTGCATTGGGAAAAAGCAGGTGCACATACAGGCGAAGTTTCTGGATCTATGCTTAAGGCTGTAGGATGCTCTCATGTTCTTGCTGGACATTCCGAGCGAAGAGCTGCTGGAGAAACCGATGAAACTGTAAATGCCAAGGTCAGAGCAGCTTTGGATGCAGCTTTAAGTCCAATTTTGTGTGTTGGGGAACTACTGGATCATCGCAATGCCGGAGAAGCTGAGAATGTTGTTGGAAAACAGGTTGAGGCTGGATTGGAAGGAGTTTCTCCTGAAGAGATGAAAAATGTAGTTGTAGCTTATGAGCCTGTTTGGGCTATAGGTACTGGGGAGACTGCTTCTTCCTCTGATGCCAATACTATGTGTAAATATATCCGAGAACTAGTTTCTGAAATTCTTGGGCAGGAGATTGCTGACAGTTTGCGAATTTTGTATGGGGGCAGTGTGAAGCCTGATAATGTTGATGAGCTTATGGCCAAGAAGCATGTTGATGGAGCTCTTGTTGGCGGGGCTACTCTTAATACAGATAGTTTTGAGAGAATAGTTAATTTTGAGTAAATTAAAATTGTGTCGTGATATAATCCATTCGAATTCTTAACTTTTTCAAAATGGCAAAAGATCATTCAATGGACATTTCAAGTCAATTCAACCTTCAGGAGGTGATTAATTCGGTTGATCAAGCAAAGAAGGAAGTTCTGAATAGGTATGATTTAAAAGATGCAGGAATTGAGATTGAGCTCGGAGACGATTCACTTAAAGTTACCGCGCAGGGTGAAATTCATATTGAGGCTGTTTATGGAGTTCTGGTGAAGAAAATGGTTGGTAGGGGAGTGTCTCCTAGGATTTTGGACAGGCAGAAAATTGAAGAGATTGGAGGGATGAGGGTGAGACAGGAAATGAAACTGATTAAGGCTTTGGATCAGGATACTGCAAAGAAGATTTCAAAAATGATTAAAGAGGATTTCCCGAAAGCAAAACCTATCATTCAGGGAGAAGTCATAAGAGTTAACTCTTCATCGATCGATGAATTACAGGCTATTATGGCTTTGTTGAAAGGTGATGAGAGTTTGACTGTGCCTCTTGAGTTTGGGAATTATAGGTAGGGACTTTCTACTACTTCTTCATCTCCATGATCGCTCCTACTACTATTCCGATTCCTCCTAGAACCGTCATGTATGCACCGATTCCGATTGAGATTAAGTCCATTCCTGCAAATGGGTTTTCACCTCCTGCGAATTCGCCCATTTCCGTTCCTCCTGTTTGGCTATACATTTGATATCCATCGTATCCCATTATTCCTAGAATGATTACTCCAAGGATGAGGGTTACCCAAATTGGGATTTTTTTGACGAAAATTGCTGCGATAGCAAGTGCACCTGCTATCAAAGTGAACATTCCGTCTCCATCGGTTCCTGCTACTGAGAACATTCCCATTATTTTTGCCCAAGGGAGGAATGCACCTATCACTACGAGGATTCCTGCTATTCCAATGACGAACTGGCCTTTCGAGAGATTTAATGGGAGTTTTTTCCGCCTGCATCTGGTATTCCTGGGGGTGTTTCATTTGTTGGTGGAGGGGTTTGATTTTCAGGGGTTGGGGTTAAGTCTTCCATGTTGTGAGGGTTAAGTTTTTGGCTTTTCTAGGGCTTCTTGTGGATTGTACCCCATTTTCTGCTTGTCTGGAAGGTTTTGTTGTGCAAGAATACTCGAGCGATTATGGGTGGGTACCAAAGCGGTCAAATGGAGCAGGCTGTAAACCTGTTGGCTCCGCCTTCGGGGGTTCGAATCCCTCCCCACCCACCAGTAGATTTGAAAAAAATACTGCGCGAGCTCAAGAGTGTCTCGCGCATGATTTAAAACTTTTTACGCCTCGAAAATCAGAGGGAGAATTAAAGGTTTTCTTTCAAGTGTTTGCCGAGTATAGCGTTCAGCAACACCTCTCACGTAATTCTTTACATCTTTGCGTGGAGCGTTTGGACGTTTCTTTATGAACTCTTTGTATGATTGAGCGACGAGCTCTGCGAGCTCCTGAGTAATCTGATCGTATTCATGCATGTACATGAATCCGCGAGATATTACGTTTGGAGTACTTTTGAGTTTTCGTGATTTTTTGTGGATCTCTATCGTGATCGCGAGGATCCCGTTGAGTGACATTTTTTGTCTGTCTACTATCACTTGAGAACCTATTGTTCCTTCACCAAGTCCGTCTATCAAAATATAATTGGCTGGGACTGTTTCGTTCGATTTTTTCATCTGTCCTTTATGGGATTCCAAAACGTCTCCGTTACGGAGCATTATGCATCTTTCTTCTGGGACTCCATGTCTTGTTGCCAACTCTTTGTGAGCTTGTCTCATGAAATATTCGCCATGAACTGGTATGAAATATTGAGGACGAACCATTTCAATCATTTGAATCAGCTCATCTTGATATCCATGTCCTGAAGTGTGAATGTCCATTATTTGACTGTGGATTACTCTTGCTCCAAGCAGGCAAAGATTGTTCACGACTGTAAAAATTGATCTTTCATTTCCTATGATCGGACTTGCTGACACTATAACTGTGTCTCCTTTTTTGATCTTCACATGTGGGTGATCGTTGAGAGATATTCTCGTGAGAGCTGAGACTGCTTCGCCTTGTGATCCTGTTGTGAGGATTATAGCTTTGTCGTCTTTGGCCTCTTTTAATTTCTTAACATTTGCCATCTGGCTGGTTTTCACCTTCAAGAATCCTAACTTCAGAGCTATTTTTATATTATTCTCCATGCTTCGTCCTGAAACATAAATTTTTCGATTTGCTCTTTCTGCGTAATCAAATACTTGTTGGATACGACCTATTAAAGATGAGAAAGAAGCGATTATGATCCTTCCTTTTGCTTGTTTGATTAAGTCTTCTAGGTTTCGACCAACTTCTGATTCTGACATTGTGTGTCCTGGTTTCAACGCGTTGGTTGAGTGTGAAAATAATGCGAGAACTTTTTGAGGGCCGAGTGCTCTCAGTTTGTGAAGTTCTGCTTTTGGTTGTCCGCCTGCTGGTGATTCATCAAATTTGAAGTCACCTGTGTGAACTATCTTTCCCTCTGGGGTAGTGATTATTAATCCGACTGCGTCTGGGATTGAGTGATTCACTCTGAAGAACTCAACTTTAAACGGTCCAAATTTAAGTGATTTTTGAGGATCGATCGTGTTAATTTTCGCTTGTTTTGTAAGCTTGAATTCTTTTAACCTCTCGTCAATTAATCCTTTTGTTAATTTGGTAGCGTATACTGGCGGGAAATTGATTTTCGGAAGAATGTACGGAATTCCTCCTGTGTGGTCCAAATGACCGTGCGTAATCAATACCGCTTTAATACTCTTTTTGTTCTCCTCTAAATAAGTCGAATCTGGGATCACGTAATCAACACCCAGCATGTCTTCTTCGGGGAATTGAAATCCCATATCTACGATCACTATCTCCTTGTCTTTTGGTTGGCCGGTACTATTGTACTCGAATGCCATGCAGTTTTTTCCGACTTCATTCAAGCCTCCAATTGGAACTACTCTTAGACCTTTGTGGCCTTTCAGTAGAGGTTTATTGCTTTTCTTTTTTACCGGTTTGCTCAGTGGTTTTTTCCCTCGTTTCTGCTGGGGCTTGTGTTGCTGAGGTTTTTGCTGATGCTTCGGCTTCTGCTGATGCTTTGGCTTCGGCGGATGCTTTGGCTTCTGCTGGTGCTTTGGCTTCGGCTTTTGTTGAGACGCATGCTTTGGCATGTGTTTTTTTTGCCCCTTCTTTTGATGGGGTTTATTTTTTTGGGCCTGATTTTGGCCCGTCTTGTTGGATTTTTTGCCCTTTTTAAGGTTTGGCGTTTCTATTGGGCGATCGTCTCCTTGCTCAATAGTCTGCGTAATCCACTCTGATAATTTATCCATTTTATCCTGTTATTCATCTAATTTGTTACCGTACTTTATATCATTATATCAAATTTTGGCATTTTTGTGAAGGTTGGTTTATAATGTCCGCATGGATCAGAAAAGTAAAATTGCAGTGATTGGCTATGGGGTGGAAGGAAAGGAGATTCTCAAGTATTTGGTAAAGCATAAATATGAGCATTTGACTGTTTGTGATCAGAGAGTTCGGCTCGAAAATAAGATGCCGGAAGGAGTTTCTGTTCAGCTCGGGGAGCATTATCTAGATGGGTTGAAAGAGTTTGATGTTGTCATTCGAAGCCCGGGTGTTCCTCATCATAATTCTCATATTACCTCTGCTCGTGTTTCTGGGATTGAGGTTACTTCTCCTACTCAATTCTTCCTTGATCACTGTCCTTGTAAAGTTGTTGGGGTTACTGGAACGAAAGGGAAGGGGACTGCTTCTACTTTGATTTATGAGATTTTGAAGGCGGGGTTTGGGAAGAAGAAATTTAAGTTTGGACGCGGGAGAAAGGGGAATCAGAGATTTGTTTATTTGGGTGGAAATATTGGGAATTCGCCAATTGAATTTTTGGATAAATTAAGGGGTTCGGATGTGGTTGTTTTGGAATTGTCATGTTTTCAGTTGGGGGATTTGAATAAAAGCCCTTCAGTTGCAGTTTTGTTAAATACTACCGAAGATCATTTGGATTATTATCCTGATGTTGGAGAGTACATGCGAGCAAAGGAGTTGATTTTGACTCATCAAGACAAAGATGATTTGGCGATTTTGAATTCGGATTATGACTATGCTAAATATTATAAGCCGTTGGTTCAGGGCAGGCTTGCTTATGTGAGTCCTCGTGAATCTGGTAAATTGAAGGAGGGAGTTTTTGTGGATGAGGGTTGGATCAATATGGTTGTTGATGGCAAAAAGAAGCGTGTAATGAGAGTTGCTGACGTTGCTTTGATTGGCTCTCACAATCTAGAAAATGTTTGTCCTGCTATTGCAGTTGGATATGAGTTTGGTATTCCGCTGGGGCTTATGAAAAAGGTTATTAAAAAATTTAAAGGCTTACCTCACAGGCTTGAATATGTAGCTAAGAGGGATGGCGTTTCCTATTACAATGATTCGTTCTCCACAAATCCTTTTACAAGTATGGCGGCTGTGGATTCTTTTGATAAGTCGACTACTTTGATCGCTGGCGGGTCTGACAAAGGCTTGAAATACAACGAATGGGCTCAGAAAATTTTGACTCGTGTTTCTTTGGAGGCCGTGGTTTTGATGGGGGATACAGCGGAGATGATGCGTGAAGCTATAGAAGAAGCCCGAGGAAAATTGGGCGATGCTATTAAAGGCGGTGCTGAGGCTACTCCTACAAAAGTTGTCGTTGTTAGTGATTTGGAACAAGCCGTGGAGGCGGCTGGGAAGTTGACGAAGAAAGGTGGCGTTGTCGTTATGTCTCCTGCGGCGGCGAGTTTTGATCAGTTTGATAATTATAAGGAGAGAGGGAAGGAGTTTATAAAGATAGTAAAGAACCTTCGATAACTCTGTTACAGAGCTTCACCTCTTAACATGTTAAGAGGTTCAGTTTTCTGTTCTCATGAGAACAGAAAATGTAACAAAGAGTTATCTCATCTTCTTTCCCTATCTTTACTCTTTTCCTCTTTCCTTTAGAGGGGGGAGAGGTGTTGGCCGAGGGCTAGTTGAGGGTTTCGAGGTAGCATTTTTCGCAGTAGACTGGGGCCTCTGATTCTGGCGTGTATGAAGTCTGGACTTGTGTTTCGCATTTGTCACAGGCTTGTTTGTATATTATTCGTTTGTTGCGAAGGGATTCTCTCGCTGCATGCCTGCAATTGAAACATTTGTGAGGAACTGGAATACCGAATTCTTTGTAGTATTTGAGTTCTTGCTCTACGAGTTTGAAATTCTTTCCACATGATTCACAAGCAAGGAGTTCTTCTGTGAAGTTTTCTGGTACATCTTTGATTGCGTCAGGGGTTTCTTTTGATTGAGGCTTATAATCCTTTTTGTCCTTGTCTTTCCATTTGTATCCTTTTTCCACGGCTTGTTCTTTTGTTAGGGGGAAGTATTCCTGAGCGACTGTTTCGTTGTATGCAAAAGGAGAGATTGAGATAGGAGGAAATTCACCCCATTCTCCGTCTTCTTTCATTTTTTCTATTATTTGTGGAACGAGTTTTTCGTATTCTTCTTGTTCATATTTTTTGTTGAAGATACAGTATTTTGCTTTGCGCATACCCACACATCCGAAACATTTTTCGCATCCAAGACAGAAATCACAGTATGTTATGTCTTTGTTTCCGTCCCAGCAGTTTGAGGAGAATCTACAGTTGAAAAGTTCGTGAGCGGAGCTCGACATTTCGTAGCAAAGTTCGCCATTACCTATGAAATTCCAGTCGTATGAATCTTTTACTTTGAATATGTTGCAGCCGTATTTTACGTCGTGGAGATCGTAGCAGTCGAAACAGTATTTTGCGTTTTTGCAGTTTTTTAAGTAATCGCCGATTGAATCTTCACATTTTATCGTTTCGAGATGTTTTCGAGGTTGGTCTTTTAGGAAATCTTGGTATTTTTCCCAGGCGTTTTGGACTCCTGAGTGTGAATCGAGTTTGAGTTCAGCTTTGAATTTTTCATATTCTTCTTGTGAGTGTTGTTTGTTGAAAATCCAATATTGCTTGTTGCTGATGTTTGCGCAGAAAATGCAGTCATGGCAGGATTTCGTGTTGTAGCAGAAAAGAAGTTCTGATGAGTTTTGAATTTTTTGGCTGTATTTGCACCTGGTGCATCCGTGACAATCAGTGCATTCATAACATTGGGTTGAGTCGTATGTGTATGCACAATCGCAGCAATTGAAGTTTCTGTCTGCTGGGCGCAAGTAGAAACTGTCTTCGTTGTGGTCTGCTGTATGAATGAGGTAGCAGTTTTTGTTTCTCAATGCGTAATTTGCGTAGTGACTGTTTTCACCTGCGATTGAGATCAAAGAGTTACGTGGGACTTCTTTTTTGAGTGCGTCGAATTGTTCGAAGAAAGATTTTGTTGGATCGTAGTCTTTTGCGTAGTCTTTTGCGTTCCATTTGTCTGACCACCAATATTCTTGCTCGTATACTGTGTATTCTGAATCAGGGGAGTACATCGAGATTATATCTTCTTTTGTTGCGTCGCATTTTCTCTGGTATAGGGCTATGTCGTTTCTGACGGCGAGTCTTCGTTGTTGTCTGCAGTTCCAGCATTGAGTTGGTGGTGTGACTTTGAGTTTTTCGTAGAATTTTGTATCGTCTTCTTCTATTGCGAATTTGCTTTGGCAGTTTTTGCATTCTTTGGTTTGAGGGGTCATGGGGTGAGGGTTATGTGTTGGTAATATAGCATATTAATGTTTTCTATCTGTATTCGAATTTGACTTGATCTACTCCTAATTTCCGCATCATCGCTGCCTTGCATTTTTCTAAAATAACTTTATGACATTCTCTAAAATGATGAATTCCTGTTCTTATCGTTGCTGTTTTTATAGTTTTTCCGTTTTCGTCCTTGTTATCTTCCAATAGGATGTGGCCTCCAGCGAGATACACTTGCTCCATGTTTGGATCCGGTATCCCATGTGTAGGGGTACTTGATAATTCTGGTAGAAATTTCTGGCCTGTCCGCTTTTCTAATTCCCTGGCCATTGCTACTTCGTCGTAAGAGTATCTTGGAGCCATAAACATCTTGTATGACGCCTTATTCTTATCTGTGGTTGCCTCGATAGGTATTCCCATCACAAACAACCATTCTTTCGACCTAGGTTTTTCGTACGGGGTGTTCATTATTTTCATAAGCTTTAAGTGTGATGGGGCAATGCTTTTAGCAAGAGATCTAGGAAGACCTGCTGCTTCCAGCATTCTATATACATCGTCTATGTCTATCTGAGGCTCTTTTTTCTTCTCGCAAACATCTTCTTCAGAGAAGACATGCGGACATCTAGAAATAGCTAACTCCTGAATCCATGCTGAATCTGCTAACAGATCATCTAATGTCCAATTATTTCTTACTCCCTCCAGATTTGGAATAAGATCTGCTCCTCTTTCGTGAGAAATGGCACACCCCCTCCTCGTAGGAAATAGGAGTGCCGTATCCTTGATAGCAAATATAAGTCTCTTGGCCTCTGGCGCATTACTTCGCTCTATGATTTTTATTAATGCTTCTTGTCCTTCTTCCGTTTCAGAGAGTTTGTCAATTTCCTCCTGTGTTAAATATTTTAGCACTTCAGGTTTCACCATTTCCCTGGTTGTGCTTATTATTTCTTCTGCCTTTTCATCGCTCAACGATCCTTCTTCAGCTGGTGCTGCTAATATTTCAAGTTCATCGACCTTTATGTCTATGTGTTCAGTCATGTTGTTTGGATTAATTATTTAGTATGCGATTATAAACCTTTTTCGCCAATAGTCAATAGCGCCAGACTTGGACTGGCGGATTTCAGCTATTTACTCCTGTTAATTTCCGTGCTATACTGTTGTCAGTTTTATTGACAATCACCCTTTAAAGCATCTAAAAAAATGGACCTAACAAAGACCCTTTCAGACATTGGACTTAGCGATAAAGAGGCACGCTTGTATCTTTCTCTCCTGGAATACAATGAGACTTTGCCGAGCGTTTTGTCGCGAAAGTCTGGAATTAAGAGACCTACTACTTATGTGATCCTGGAGCAGTTAAAGGGGAGGGGGCTGGTGAGCCAGGTTCGAAAAGGAGGAGTTACTTACTTTAGAGCATTGAGTCCTTATTCTTTACTCAATGATCAACACGAGAAGTACTCTGCTTTGGAGGAGGCTTTGCCTGAGCTTTTGCAATTGAATTCTAGATTTGAAGTGACCCCTCAAATGACATTATACGAGGGGGAAAAGGGAATTATTCGGATAATGGAAGACACTTTGACCACATCTACTGAATTGCTTTGCTGGGCGGATGTGAGCTTGGCGACGGGAACTATCTTGAGCGATTACTACCCGAGCTACGTTAAGAAAAAGGTTTCTCGTAAGGTTTCTCTGCGAGGGATTTTTTGTGATGATAAAAAAGCGAGAGAGTTTCAAAAGAAGGGCAAGGAAGAGTTGCGTGAAGTTTATTTAATTCCTAAGAAGAAATTTCCATTCAAGAACGAGATCAATGTTTATGATGACAAGGTGGCGATCATTTCACATGCGGATAAGATCGGGGTGATACTGCAAAATCGGGCGATCGCTGATACTCAGAGATCTATTTTTGAGTTAGGGTGGGAATATGCAAAACTACTTTCTAAGTAGGAGGCGGATCATATCTCTATCGACAGCTTTTGTTGCAATTAGAAGAAGTCCGTAGACCAGCGCCCCAACAGGTACAAGAAGGAGAACTCCTGAGTTTTGGAAGAGCGTGTAACTGACGGGTTGAAGATAATGGACTACCACACCCATTAAAAGAGCGGAGATTATTATTTTAAAAGTTGTCAGGAAGTTGATTCGGTATTTGAGGTAGTGGTAGGCAACTGTGGCGGTCAGGATCAGGATGAGTAACTCAGACAGGACCGAAGTGACAGCCGCTCCGCGGAAACCATAATGAGGGATCACGAGGAGATTTCCAACGATATTGAAAAGCACGCAGGCTGCGTTGATGTAGAGGATTTTCGATTGTTTGTTTACGGCGAGGAGGATGAACGCGAAGAGGGTGTTTAAGAATTGGAAGACAAGCGCGAACATTAGTATTTTCAGAGCTGTGTCTGAACCGTAGAAGCCTTCGTTGAGGCGAGTCAGGAATTCCGGGCTCGATACTATAAAGACGATCGGATAGGCGAGTACGTATGCGCCAACCAGAAGCGGCACCCCTAGGGCTGCAAGGAAGTCGAAGCTGTATTTGATAATGAGTTTGTATTTTTCGGATTGTTCTTTGAGGGTTCTTGTGAGAACTGGTAGGACGGAGTTCATGAAGTAAAGAGGGATGATTGCGAATGCTTCGAGGACCCGCATTGCTACGGCGTATATTCCAACTTCGGCTTGGCCGCGGATAAGAGAGATCAGTATTGAATCGATACGGAAGTAGACCGTGTTTAGGATAAGTGCGATGCCGTACGGAAGTGCTTTTAGGAATACGTTTTTGCAGATTGCCCAGTCGAGTTGGTATTTGATTGGGGTTATTTTGCGGACGAAGTGTTGAGTGATAAAGACCATAACGAGGTTACCAACTACTCCTGCTATAAGCAGGTGGTAGAAGCCTTGTACTGGATCTTGACCTCCGGTTTTCGGAAAGGCGATCGTGACGACATAAAGCATGTATGCCACTTGAATCACTTTGCTTGAGATTTGAGCAAGTGACGAGATGTGCATCTTGAGTTTTGTTTGTAGAACTGAGGTCACTGTTCCGTTGAGGATCGTGAAGAATACCGAAAGGGTTGCTATTGCGACTCCAAGTGGGATTCTTGTGTCAGAGTATTCTGGTATGAGGAATGCTGTGATAATTGCAGCGGTCATCATTACTGCTATAAGGATGGTTCTTAGAGTCAGAACGTTTCCGAGGATTTTTGGGATTTTGGATTCGTCTTTTGACATTTCTCGGACGGCGATCGTGAAGAGCCCCATGTCAGCCGCTATGGAGAAAAACGCTAGGAATTCGTACACTAATGCGTATTCACCATAACCCGCTACTGATAAGTAGTTTGTTGCGATTTTGACAGTGATGACCGCGAGGAGTGCCATTGAGAAGCGGCCGATTACCTGCCAGATTGTGTTCGATAGGATTTTGCGTGCAGTGGACATTTAGTTAAGTTCGGACTTAAGTATAAGGGGTAGCCGAGTTCGGGAAATTCCAGGTGAAATTCCTTCCCAATATATCAGAATTTTGATAGATTGCTAGGCGATGCATGAATACAAAACAAAATTAGATGACCTGAAGAAATTCATCGATAAAGCTATTGAATCCCAGGATTTGCCGAGCGTGCACTCTGAGATCGAAAAGTTGAATGCGGAGATGGCGAGCGAGGGGTTTTGGGATGATGCGGATAAAGCGCAAGCTGTGTCAAAACGGGCGAGTGGATTGCAGGCGAAGGTCGAGAAATGGGAGAAGATCGCAGGCGAGGCCGACGAGCTTCTTGAGTTGTTGCCGGAAATTTCTCCAGAGAAAGATGAGGCGGCAGCCAATGATTTCAAGAAAATGGTTGATGAATTGGAGGTTAAGTGGGGGCGGCTAGAGGTTGAGACCTTCCTTGGAGGTAAATACGATAGTGCTTCGGCTGTATTGACTATACATGCTGGAACTGGAGGAACGGATGCGCAAGATTTTGCGGACATGCTTTCGCGGATGTACCTGAAGTATACGGAGAAGGCTGAGCAACATGGCGAGAATGAATGGAAAGCAACTATATTGGATCAATCGCGTGGAGATGAAGCTGGACTGAAAAGTGTGACTATGATGATCGAGGGGGATTACGCATATGGATATCTGAAAGGGGAGAGTGGAGTGCATCGTTTGGTGCGTCTATCTCCTTTTAACTCTGGGAATACTCGTGAGACTTCGTTTGTTTTGGTTGAGATTATGCCATCGTTGGGTGAGGCGTCAGAGAATGATTTAGAGATTGATGAGAATGATTTGCGAGTGGATGTTTTCCGGGCGAGTGGATGTGGTGGACAGAGTGTAAATACTACTGATTCAGCAGTGCGGATCACGCATGAACCGACTGGAATTGTTGTTTCGTGTCAGAATGAGCGCAGCCAACATCAGAATAAGGAACATGCTATGAAGGTTTTGAAAGCTCGGCTTTTGGATTTGATGGAGAAGGAGAAGGCTTCGGAGCTGTCGGAGCTGCGCGGTGGGAAGACGGAGATGAGTTGGGGGAATCAGATTCGGTCGTATGTATTGCATCCGTATAAAATGGTAAAGGATCACAGGACTGATTATGAGGAGAAGAATCCGGATGCGGTTTTGGATGGAGATTTGATTGGGTTTGTGGAGGCTGAATTAAAAAAATCATAATGGCAAAACTAAAAGTACAAACAGGGCAGGACAATCCCGTTTTGAGGCGAAGGTCCGAGGAAATCGCGGATCTCGGCGCTCGCATGTCTGAGAGTGGGATGAAGTTGGGCGATTTTGTGAAGGCGATGAAGAAGTCGATCGCGGCTGAGAAAGGACTTGGTTTGGCAGCACCGCAGGTGGGGGAGAATGTGCGGTTGATTTTGGTGAGGGTTGGGGCTGATAGTGATCAAGAGGTTTTGTTTGCAATGGTTAATCCAGAGATTTTGGAGATGTCAGCGAGTGAGCATGATTTGAATTCGGTGACGGCTGAGATGGTCTCAGATGGCGAATTGCCATATGGAGTTGAAGTGGGGGAGGAAGGTTGCTTGAGCTTGCCGGGGTCGTACGTGAATGTGGCGAGAGCTTCTGATATTGTTGTGAAATTTCGGGATGGGTCTTCTTTGATTAAAGGACGCGCGGGAAAGCGCGTGGAGGATTTGAGTGAGATGGTTTTGGAATTGAAAGGTTTAAATGCGCGAGTTGTGCAGCATGAAGTGGATCACCTGAATGGAGCGTTGATTTGTGATAAGGGGGTGTAGAAGGTGGAGCACTTTCTACACTCTAGAACTTGGGGAGCTTCCAGAACTTGCTAGATTCCTCAGCTGCCTTGCGTTGCTCCTCCCAATTATCAAAATTCTTAACAAGTGTTTCTTGCTTTGAGACTGCTTCTTCGTAAATGGGGCTACCCTCTTCTGCATATGTTAATGCTGATGCATAAAGGCCAAATGCTTCTCTTTCCTTTCCTTTACCGGCACTTATATTCCCAAGTCGGAGATAGCTTTCTGCTAAAATTGGTAAGTTCTGAGCACTTTCCCCGTCGGCTTTTTTCACAGCCTTCCAATATTCTTTTGCTGCCTCATCGTTCTTGCCTTGATTGGCAAGTGTGTTTGCGAGGCGCAAATAATACAGAGGGTTTCCTGGCTCTGCTTCGATCGCTTTGTGATAATGACCTTCTGCTTCACCATGATACCCACTTCTTGAGGACTCATTTCCCCTTCTAAAATGATCAATAGATTCCTTAGTTTCTCTAGCCTCTTTTAGTATTTCATCGATGGATTGTTTTATTTCTTTTTCGCTTATTCCTTCTCCAAAGTATACCTCCGCCATCTGCATTCTGTTACCCATGTTTTCTTCTACATCTACTGGTCTTTCTATATCTTTTGAGAAAATGGCTGCCAATTTTGCTATAGAAGCACCGTCAGCTGCTGCTTGAAGCAGTCTCTGCCCTCTTTCTGTTAGAATTTCTCGAGTTATGATTGTTCGTGTGTTTATTACTGGGTCCTGTCTTTCCTCTATTGACATCCCACGCCCCGCGCCTTCAACATTAAGCTGAAATAAGCCTACACTGTCTTCGTTCTTAGCCACTTTACCTGCATCCAATGAAGACTCCGCAAGTGCATTGAGGATTGCTGCTGCGATTACATTATCTGGGAGGTTGTGTCGTCTGAATTCGCGTTTTATTATCTCGATATTGTCTTTTTGCCTCTTATTTAGAAGTCTGTCGTTGAATTTGTCCAAAATGCTTTCCTCTGGGGTTTCTCTTGCGAGATCTTCGCCTACATCCCCGCTGACGGATTTTCTTTGATATTCTTCTATCAGGCCTTCTATGCCACCCATGATTTTCGAAATACTTTCTATTGCACTACTTATTTTTTCTTTTTTCTCTGGATAAGTAGACTTCAAGCCTTCTAAAACATCTATTATATCTTCCTTAATAACTTTATTTAATCCGGTTAGTCTCCTTGCTTTTTCTTCTTGGGAGTCTTTGCTTTCTATTATTTCCCTTTTTTTGGCTTCGACCAAATCGAGAGTTTCTATCAATCCTTTTTTCATTTTCTCAAAATCTTCGAGGGACTCTCCAAGAATATCTTTTGAAAGTTTCGGTGTAATTCTGCTTGGTAGAGACATTTTGTTTTATTATTTATTATTACATAGCCTTTAAATTGGCTTTTGCGTCATTGAATTCGTCACCACTTTCCGGGGTTTCCGCTGGTGATTGAGCTTCATCCAACCTTTTCAGCTCTTCATTCATTGGACGCAAGATGTCGATCGCACCTTCGCGATCACCTTTGATGAATTTGAGGAGCGCTTGTTCTATTACGTCACTATGATTTTCAAGCATTTCTGGTTTAAATGAAGGGTGGTCTTGGGCTTCTTCTATTAACTCACCAAGAAATGTATCCAGTTTCTCACCCATTTCCATATCACCTTGTTCTAGAATTTTTGCTTTTATTTCTTCGAAATCTACGCCCGTTTGATATGTATCAAATTTTTGCTTTAGAGTTTCTGGGATTGGCACTTCCGAACCAAAACTGGATATCCAACTTCCTCTATACACACAGATATTGTCCCCTGTCATAAAGACCAGGTACTTATCTTCGTACTCCCCATACGCATCTCCTTTGAAGCTCCCATCATTGTTGTCAAACTTGATCTTGGCCACTATTTCACTATCTTCATTAAACACGTTGAGCAAGTCTCCTTCAGAACTAACCATCGAGGAAAGTCCTTCGTCTAGATCCAGGACATAGGTGACTGGTTCATCCCCCAATCCTTCTATTGTCAAACTCTTTTTATCTTCCGACAACGTATATTTGTGCTTTGGTTTTTCTGGGACTACCTCGGGAGCGGATTCGGAAGCAGCTTCTGCTGCTTCCTCTGGAGCTGGCTCTTCATCTGGCGCCTCTTCAGCTTCCGCTGGAGCCTCTACTGCCTCAACTGGGGCGTACTCTTCGGACTGTTCTATCTGTCCCAACCTTATCTCTATAACCTTCCTCTCATTGTCTGGAAGATCTTTGATTTCTGTTTCGTTTTGCTTGTAAAATGTCTCCACCTCTGTCTGGGTTTCACCCGGGATTTTAAATTTACTATTTAAGCGAGAGTCTGTTTTCAAGAATTCAAGGACTTTCTCGACATCGATACCTGCACCAATCAAGACGCTTACATCCACGTCTGCTTTTGGATGCTTTTTGTAAATTTTGTCCAAAAGAATATCTCCTAACCCTTCTTCTTCACAAATTGTAGCCGCTCTATCCACATATCCTGCATCTGCGATGTCATCTACGAGACCTTTGGTCTGTCCTTCTGTCAGCTCTCCGTCTTCAATCATCCCTACTACAATCAAAACTCCGTTAGTCCCATCTTCATTCTCATAGTCTTTACCTAGAGATAGGTATATCTTTGCCGCTTCAAAAGCATTTTCGCTTCTGAGTGCCACGGCAATTTTGACTTTTTCTTCTTTTGAGGATTTTGATTTTAGAAGTTTTTTTATTTCTTCAACCTTCTTCTCTGAACTTTGAGCTTTCAGAAGAGCTACATCAAATTTGCTTCCGTATAACGCCATGTATTTTGCTTTTGCATCGGCGTCGCTGTCGAATGAGTCTTTCTTAACTCCTTCCAAATATTTTTTATTACCTGTGTAAGATGCTAACTCGAGCATTAGGTTTTGGTACTTCGTCTGACTTGCTTCAGTTAGATCGTCTTTCCAAGTGCTTTCTCCTTCTTTGTGATAGACCTTGTAAAGTTCCAAAAGAAGAGCATAGTCTTCTTTTTTCAGATTTTCTTGAGCTTCGATGTACGATTCCATCTCTGAAACCAGCGCATCTGGCTCACATTTAGCTTCGCCTGCCTCTACCCCTTCAGGTAGTTCTCCCATAGACATAGACATTGCATTTGCCTTGAAGTTTTCTGGAAGTTGGTCTCTTGGCATACATTGGTAGAGCTCAAATCTTGCCCTTAGCAACCGAGCTTTCAAGATCGCTCGTGCGTCGTATTCGTTGTCGGTTGGAATCTCTTCTCCAGCAAGAGTTGTCAGCTTGTCGTAATCGGCAACATAACCATCTTTTGCAAATGCTTCAAAGATAGCTATTTGAATTGTTTTGTCTGTAAATTCTACGTCAATTTTTTTAACTGCTGTTTCTAATGCTGCTTTTCTTTCTGATTTTTTTGTTTTTGTAAGAGCTTGATAATAGTATTTTTCTGCTGAAGTTTCTGGCATTTTCCCCATTGCATCAGCAGCTTCACCACGCATTCCTACTGCGAGATAAAGTTCTACTCTTTCTTGAGAACTGAGGATTAACTGCTCCCCCCTGCCTGGTGAAGTAGGTTCTGTTTTCTCTGCCAACTCCATCAGTGTCTCTGGCGTAACCCCTTTAGTTCTTGCGAGTTTTCTAACTTGGTCCACTGATGTTATCGTTGAAGGATCCTTATATGCTGCGACGAATTCCTTTAAATCTTCGTCTTTGATATCGTCTACGACCAGATCATCTATTTCGGACCCGCCCGCTTCTACTGCAATTTCTACTTTTTTGTTTGCTAGCCATGTATCAAACTCAGCTTTTGCTGGTTTGACCTCACGACCCTTATCATCATGATGTCTCAAAGTAACTTTTTTCTCTGCTGGAAGACTGTACTTATTCGCGTATACAGCCAGCAACTCTGATGCTTCAAGTTTTGTTTTTGGATTACCTTTACCCTCGACTATTTTCAATAAATTGTCGAAAGTTGTTTGCCCTTTCGCGTCTTTTCCAATAAATTCCAATGTTGAATTAACATGCTGAATCATTGCAGATATCATTGTTGCCAATGGCGTATTTACGGATTTACAAACCTCATATACTTTTCGAGCAAGAACTGTTTGGCTCTCTACGTCGGTATATGATGGAACTTTTGCACCTTCCATTTTGAGATAATGTTTGATGCATTTCTCCGCCTCATCGACTGTTATGTCTTTCGATCCGTCGATTACTCCTGATTCAAACAGAGTAATACCTTTTAGCACAAGATATCTCGCCAAAACTCTAGCCCCTGCTTCTGTTTGCTTTGGAGCTTTTGAGAAATCGTAGTCAGCTTTTCCGTCTGACGAGTATGTGAACTCATATATATCCTCGAAGTTTGCTGGTTCTGTTTGATCAGAGACTTTTTCTAAGTATTTTTTTAAGCTTTTCTT
>CAZBZZ010000002.1:0-27219 GCA_964496555.1 uncultured Candidatus Peribacteria bacterium | reverse complement strand
AGGAGCTTCAGGCTCGACAGCTGGTTCTTCAGCAGGAGCTTCAGGCTCAGCAGCTGGTTCTACAGCAGGAGCTTCTGGTTCAGCAGCTGGTTCTACAGCAGGAGCTTCTGGTTCAGCTGGAACTTCAGGAGCTGGTTCTACAGCTGGATCGGTTTGTGTGTCATCCATTTTTTCTGTTGGGTTAGGGATGTTTTTTTCTGAAAAATCGACTTTTACGTTTTCTTTTTCTTGTTCGTTTTTAGTTTCGAAGAATTCTTTTGCTTTGAATCCAAGAGGTCCAGCAACTATGTTGTTTGGGAATACTTCAATCTTTGTGTTGAAGTCGCGGACTGTTCCATTGTAGTAACGGCGTGACAATTGGATGTGTTCTTCAATTTCTTTAAGAGTGTTTTGCAGGTCTAGGAAGTTCTGGTTTGCTTTTAGTTCTGGGTAATTTTCAGCTATAGCAAATAAGCTTTTCAATGTTTCTGATAACATGTTTTCAGCTTCTGCTTTTTCTCCCAAGTCTTTGCTTTCCATAGCTTTGGCTCTCATTTCTGTGACTTTCACGAAAGTTCCTTCTTCGTGCTTTGCGTAGCCTTTCACGGTTGATACGATGTTTGGGATTAGGTCGTATCTGCGTTTGAGTTGAGTTTCGATGTCAGCCCAAGCTTCTTTTACTTTGTTTCTGAGGCGGACGAGTCCGTTGTACAGGTATATTGCGAAAACAACTACAACGAGAACTATTGCGAGAATTGCGTACATCATTTGAACGGGGTTATTTTTAATTGCACTGTCGCTAATTCTACAAGACTTATAGCTACAATTGCAAGATTTGTTCTACCGTTGCCTGTTCGGGTTTTACGAAGTCTGAAAGCGCCGAAATGAATCTACTTGAGTAGTTTTTTTGAATGATTCGGCTGTCGAGGATTATTATTTGGCCTTTATTTAAGTATAGGTATTTGCCAATTATTTTTTTTAGGGCTATTAGCCCTGATGGTAACGAGAATTCGTTCCATGGGTCGGCGAAGTTTTTCCCGAGAGCTGCTAGGTATTGATCGCTTGGTGGGTCGAATGGAATTGCGTGGACTACTAGGTTTTTTATTTCGTTGAGTTCTAGAACACCCCAAATGTTTGGAGTGAGAAGGAGGGTAGTGTTTTCAGGATCTGTCTTGTATAGTTCCATGATTTTTCCTACTCCTCCTGATCCTCTTTGGGCTAGGAGGGTGAGACCTTCTTTCTTGAGTTTTGGGGCGAGGGTTGTTTGTATCTGTTCTATTTTTCTTAGCGAGTTTAATATGATAACGGTTTGTCCTTTTTCTTTTCTGACGAATTTCTCTATGAATTTCACGGTTTCTTCCATGTTTGTTTTCGCGAAAGCAGGGATGTCTTCGGCTAGGAAGAGTTGGGATTCGTCCAGGTTGCTTTTTTCTGGTTGGAAAGTTTCGAGTGCTGTTTTTTCTGATATCCCAAGGATTGTTCTTGTCATTGATGAGTCGTCTTTTGCATCCAAGCATCTGCTCACTATTGAGTATTTCTTGGTTTTTTCTTTGATCTGTTTGAAATGTTCTGCGAGAGATATTGGGATTTTTCTGATTACGATTTCTTCTTGCCAAGTTTTTTGTATCCAGAGGTGGTGGGTTTCAAGGTTGGTTTCGTTGAAGAGTTTTGATAGGGTTTTGAGAACCTCTTTCCAGGTTTTCAGGAAGGGGAGAGTGTCGTCTGTTACTATGTCTGCTAGTTGTTGAGATGTGTTTATGAGGTTTTGTGTAAGATCTCGTAGTTTTTGCCAATTGCTGCTTTGTGTTTCTAGTGCAGTTATTTCTAACGGCTGTGGGAAGTATGGGTTTGGGGTGGTGTTTCTTTCTAATGTGGTTTCTAGGATGCCGAATAAGACATCTAGCTTTTCTATAATTTCGTTCAAAGTTCGGTTTTCTTCTTGGGTTGTTTGGTCTCCGAGTAGTTTCTTTAAGCTTTTTATTGGTTGGGTTGATCTTTTTAAAGTTGCGGTGTGTCCGTGCTTTGATTGGAGTGCGTGAATGAAAGCTTTGTCGTCGATTATTATTAATTGGTCTGTGTCATCTTTTGGCAGGTAGGTATGGTCGGAGATTAAAACTTTTGTTTCTTGTTCTTTCTTTAAGGCTTTTTTAATGAAGGGTTCTTCTGTTTCAGTGTCTGTATTTGTTGATGGTAGATTCTCTGTGCTGGCTTGGATGTATGGGAGGATTGCTTTTTCGTCGAATGAGAAGTTGAGTCCTTCTGTTAGGAGTCCGTTTTCGGTTTTTGTTAGCCAGATCAATGTTTTGATTAGAGCTGTTATTTCTGGTTGGTTGAATGATCCTTTTTTCTTGAATATTTCTAGTCTTTTGAGGGAAATGTAATTTGAAAGTTCAGAAATTTTGTTTGGGTGTTTCAGGTTTGTGAATGTTCTGAATGGAGTGAGAATGATGGTTTTCCCTTTTGCTTTTTCTGCTAGGTTTAGGGCTAGTGTTTCGGGGTTTGTAGGGGTCTCTATGAGTTGTGATTTTTTTGAAGATAGAATTGGTGAGATTTTGTCTTCGTCTTCCGTTGAGGGGGCATCTTCTTTGGTGGTGTTTTTCTTTTTTGAATCTTTTTTCTCTTTATGTTCGAGAGTTTTTATTACTTCTGCGAAGTCCCAAGTTGATTTACTGCAGAGGTCTTGGATTTCGTCGAATAGGTCTTTTGGTAGGGTTTGGATTTCGTCTATGAGTTTCAAGAAAAGTTCTTGTGCGGCTATTGAGTCGTCGAGGGCTCTGTGTTTTTCTACGTGTTCTATTTGGAGGATTTCAGAAAGGATTTCCAGGCTATAAGAGGGGAGTCCTGGCATGAAGACTCTTGCGATTTCAGCTGTGTCGTATAGAGGGTTGTCGATTGGAATTCCTTTTTCTTTCAAGAAGTCTGTGTCGAAAGATATGAAATGGCCTACGATTGGTAGGTCTCCGATGAATTCTGTTATTTTTTGTTTGATATCTTCTAGTGGAGGTGCGTCTTTTACGTCGTCGTTTGTGATGTTTGTGATATGGGTAATGAATTCGGGAATTGGAACTCCTGGATTTATGAGGGTTTGTAGTGTTTCTGGTTTTTTCTTTGGATCTAGGCTGAATTTGATTGCTCCGAATTCAGTGATTTGGTTTTTTCTTTTATCTAGTCCTGTTGTTTCGAGGTCGAGTGAGACGAACATGGTGGGTTGGGTTGTGGTGGTTGGTTGCGGCGTTTAGGAGCTCGCGAAATATTTGTCTAGGCGGTCGAAGCCCTCTTCTATTTGTTCCGGGTTTGTTCCGAAGCAGAATCTCATATGGTCTTTCCCTGTTGGGCCGAAAGCGTCTCCTGGGACTATTGAGACTCTGGCTTTTTCTAAGATATCGATGGCCAGAGGGATTGCGTCTTTTGGATTTCCTGATCCTGGATCTAGGATTTTTGCGAATATATAGTATGCTCCGGTTGGTTTGACGTATGAGAAGTGTTTGTTGAATCGATCTAGTCGTGCGCACATTATGTCTCGGTGTTTTTGTAGTTCGTCACGGAAGTAAATTGGTGCGTCTTGTGGTCCGGTCAGTGCTTCTATTGCTGCGATTTGAGATACGGTTGGTGCTGAAATTACAGTTGCGTCGTGTGCTTTTGAGAGTTGGTTTATCACTCCTTCTTCGGCGACTACATATCCTATTCGAAACCCTGTCATGCAGTATTCTTTTGATAAAGAAAAAATTGAAATTAGGTTTTTACGAATTTCTGGGATTTGGATGAATGTGAAAGGTTGTTTCCCGTCGTATGTTAGGAAGTTGTATGGTTCGTCTGAGATGATGAAGAGGTCGTGTTCTAGGGCTATGTTTGCTATGGTTCGGATTTGTTCTTCTGACAGAATGTTTCCTGTTGGGTTGCCCGGGTTGCAGATCAAAATTGCTTTTGTTTTTGGGGTGATTGCTTTTTTGAGTTCGTCGGTGTCGAGAGCCCATCCTTCTTCTTCTATTAGTGGTACGAAAACAGGAACTCCTTCTGTTAGCATGACTTGTTCTATATGAGAAGAAAATCCTGGTGTTGTCAGGATGACTTCGTCCTCTGGATCAATGATTGCCTGGAGAGTGTCCATCAAAGCTTCCATTGCACCCACTGTTATCAAGGTTTCTGTCATTGGATCTGGAGCTGCGTCTTCACCGAATTTTCTGGCGATTGTTTTTGCTGCTGCTACTCTGAGCTCCGGGAGCCCTGATAAAGGAGAGTACATCCCTATTTTTTTGTTGTCCTTTGTGGCGTCGGCTAGGGCTTTTAGGATGTTTTCTGGTGTCGGGAAGATTGGGAGTCCCCAAGCGAATGGAATGACGTCGTCGTATTGCATTGCCAGCATAGACATCTCTTTGATTGCTGAGACGGTAATGCTTTGAATGCGCTTACTCATTTTATGTGTTCGAAACTTCTTTCCGGCGTGTTGGAGGACTGATCTTTCGGGCATTGGTGGTTTATTTATGGAGAGGGATTTTTGGTGCGAGGCTGGTCGATGGTTTGTATATTATAGGTTTTTGTATGAGTTGAAAAGGGAGGTGGTGAGGGGTGGCTTTTGCTAGCGCTAAAAAGAGGTTGCGAAATCCTGTATTTTGGCTTATGGATGCGCTTTAAAGGTTGTTTGTTGAGGTGTTTCCTGGTATCTTTTTGGTGCTCAAAAATGAGTAGCCAGAGAGGCTTTAAGTCGGTCCATTTTATTTCGAAATTTCTATCTTCTTTCTCGTTTTGGAGGGAGGAGGTTTTATTTTTTAACTTTTAAAATTATGAATCAGAAACAGATATCTGGATTGGGGGATGCTGAGTTGTATTCTCTTTGCAGGAAATATGGGGAAAGTGTGCGGGTTTGGAAACGGAAGTTTGAAGCTTTATTGCCTGAAGTTGTGAGTAGGAGGTTGTACAGAAGGAAGGGCTTTCATTCTGTTTACGAGTTTGCTGCGAAATTGTGTGGTATGAGTCGAGATAATGTTGACAGGGTGTTGGCTGTTTATAGGCGATTGGAGGATAAGCCTTTGTTGAAGGAACAGGTTGTGGAGCAGGGGTGGAGTAAAATGAGAGTTGTTGCTGGGGTTGCTAATTCTGCTAATGAGGGAGAGTGGGTTGAAAAGGTAAAGAGTTTGCCAAAAAGCTCTTTGGAAACATATGTGCGTGAGTATAAAGAGCAATGTGAGAGTGAAAATGTCAAATCTGTCCCCGGGGACGAAGTTGAACCTGTAAAAGTGCTCAGGTTCAAGAATTTGACGTTCAAAATTGACTCAGATGTTGAGTTTAGGCTGAGAAAGATGAAGCAGAAAATGGAGAAGGAGAGGCGTGAGCCGGTGACTTTTAATGAATTATTTAAGGCTATGCTGGACGGGAAGGTTGTTGAAGAGGCTTGTTTTGTTGAGGAGGTGTGTGAAGATGAGGTTTCTGTGAAATCTGAAAGTAGGTATGTGCCTGTTGCTATTAAGAGGCAGATTAAAGGGCGTTATGGGGGAAAATGTTCTTTCCCTGATTGTAATAAACCTGCTGATGTTTTGCATCATACTGAAAGATTCGCTTTGAGTAAAAGGCATGCGTCTGATTCTTTGAAGCCTTTGTGTAAGCAGCATCATGATATAGCTCATGCAGGATTGGTTGAAGGTGAGTCTGGTGAGGTTGGGCGTTGGCGATTAAGGGGGGTTGCTATGCCTGGCTTTATAGATAAAAAGATGCTTTCTCATAGGGCGTAGGTGTTTTTTTAGGTTTTTCTTGGTTGCTTGGGCGCGGTTTTGACTCGTAGTGGTAGAATTGTTTTTTGTGATCCGTCTAGCTTATAACTTTGACAATTCTCGAATCCCGGCTATTATGTCGTGAATTTTGAAAATCAGTATTTCTTTTGAACACTCTAAAGAGGCACCAAAGATTTCTCAATTCATTCGGCCCTCGTGGTCGATCCGATCGAAAGATCAACGCCCTAGAAAGCACAAACGATCATTAAAAAATAGTAAAAACAAAAATAAAAAATTCTCTCTCTTGAGTCCGGGCAGTCTTTAAGTCCATAAAAGGATTGCCTGGATCCAAGTAGGGAGAGAGAGGGAGTAAACGCCAAAAGGTTCTCGAAGGCACAAAAATAAAAACAAAAATGTCTCAACCTGTTTACCCTCACTCTTTCTTTGCTTGGATGATGGTCCCTCTAGCTGGTCTCGACTAGCTTTAGGGCCGAAGACGTTCGTCCGGAGGCGAACACTGTTCCGCTCTTACCTTCAGGTCTTGTACCCGTTGCGTAAGGGATCACGGGCAGCCGGTGGTGCGGCCGAAAACAACACCAAAATCCAGGCTTGAAACAAAAAGCAAAACCCCTTGGATATTCCAAATAAATATCCGCAAAAACAAAAAGGTTTTCTACCCCGCTACTAAGTGGGGTTTTCTTTTGTCTGGGTTTAGATTTCGACGCTCATTCTTGCTATTGTTTGAACTTGTTTTCTGCTTATTCTTTTTTCATCATCGCCGTCCCAGACATCTATAATTAATTTCAGATTTCCGAGTATTGCTTCATGTGTTTTTCTGACTTTTTGGGGCATTTCTGATTTTTGGAATTTTCCTAGTTCTGTTATGACTGTTCTGAGTTGTTTCACTTTTGGGAATGGAGTTGGGTATTCTGACCTTGTAGCAACGTCCTTTGCATCAAAATTCAAATGGGTTTTTACAAGTCCTTTCATTATTTGAGAAAGAGTTTCTATGTCTTGAATGCTTTCTAGTGGGGGAGTTTCCTCTTGGCCTGTTGTGTTTTGAAGAACTTTTTCAAGCATTCCTCGGAGTGCTCTCACTTCGTCTTCTAGTTGTAATACTCTGTTCTCTAGTTCTGGTCTAGATTCTGTTGAAGGTCTGGTTGTTCTTGGTAGGGTTGGTCGTGATGATCGTGATGATTTTGCGATTGCGTCGTGATCGATTGCTATTGCAGGTCCGCGTCTGCGTTGAGTTGGTTTTGCTGGTGATGGTGGAGTTGGCTTTGGTGGTGGAGTTGGTTTGTGTTTTGGTAGTCTTTTTGTGAAAGCTAAGCCATACCATCTCATCTCATCTACTGATTTAACGTCTATAATTGGATTACTCTTGAGTGCTTGTTGAATGGACTTAGCGGCTGTTCCTTGTTGTTTTCTAGTGAGTCTTCCCCATTCAGCAAGAGTGCCTTTTGGATTATCTATCATTCCTTTGAGCCACTTTAATGTTGTTTGTGATCTTTCTGGAACGTGTTTTAGGCCTTCTTCTAATTCCGTTTTTCGTGCTAGTCTTGGTTTTTTTGAAAATGAAATTGGCGATTTGGGGTTTGGGATTTTTAATCTCAAGAAGTTTTTGCGTGTTTCTATTGGGTGCAAAATTAAAATTCCATTTCGGGAATGTATTTCCATCTCTAATGGAGCTAGATCTCTGTTTAATTTTTCTATTAGGCGGCTCACTTCTGTGTTTTCTGATGATTGAGGAATTGATACTCCGTAGTATTGATAGACTAGAGATTCAAATAGTTTTTTTGCTTTTTGTGGTAGGTTGCTGGTTCTTATTAATTGCTCAGCGTCAGCGTGTCCTTCGTATAATTCACGTGGCAACTTGTCTTCTTCATTTAATAAAGTTCCGGGTTTAATCCCTATGAAGTTTGTTCCTTCCAAAACTTGAGCTTGTGTGGGTTTTCCACTCATATAACTGTTTCCTATTGCTGTTTTTATTGTTCCTATTGGGGATTGAGATGTGCCACCTCCTTTTTTATAGAGGCTTATTAGGTTTTCTTCTGTATCTCCCTCTTTTCCTTGGAGGTGTTTGAATAATACATAGGTAAGTGTGTGAGATTTCCCTTCAATCGCTTTTATTTCTCTTGCTTGTTCTGCTGGAGTTAAAGCCTGAAATTTGAATATTAGGTATCTCTTTTGTTCTAGTGTTAGTTTGTCTACTGGAGAGGTGGGAGGGATTGGTTTTCCGTGTGGGAGTGGTGTGTCGTATGGACTTGCAAACTCTTCTTTCTCAGGAATTTTACATGCTGGATTCAAGAGGGGAATTTTTTGATCTTCTTCTGTTGTCAGAATGTTTAAGAGAGCCACTCCGTTGCGGAAATAGATTGTTAATCCTATGGCTGCGATCAATGCGTTTATTTCTTCAATTAGTTTTTGATTCTCTTCTGTGTCTGGGATTAAAACTCCATAATATTTGTGGACTATTTTTTCTAGGAATTCTGAGGCTTCTATGCTTAGTCTTGATTTGAAATTTCTTGCTGCTTCGTGTTGTACTGGTATGTCTTTGTAAAAAGGGCTTTTTTCTTTGAATGCCTTGGCGTTTCTTATTCCTATGAATGGATCCTCGCTCTTTGGGTCTAGTATGAAAATTTCTTGTGAAGTGGAAGAACTTTTCATAAGTGCTCTAATTGTTACCATTGTGTTTTTGGACTTACCTCCGTTTTGTTTGTATAGTTCTTCGATCTCTGACAATCGAGCTCCTTCATGTTCTTGTAAGTAGTAGATTAATCTTGCTCCAAAACCATTCGTCCATCCAAGTCGTGAAAGCCTTTTTAGTCTTGCTGATTTTTCTTCTGGTGTTAAGGATTGTAATTTGAATGACAAATATCTTCTTTGATCGTGGGATAGTTGGTCTGGTGGGGTGTCTATTGGTATTGGGAATTCTTCTGGGATGTGGTCTGTGGTTGGTGTTTCTTGTTTGGTTAATGAATCAAAAGCAGCTTCTCTTGGTGTTTTTGAATTTGCTTTTGAATGTTTTCGATTTCTACTCTTATCTAAGCAGGGGATTTGGATTTTTGCTGTTGGGGTTGTGATTATTGCCAATTCATTTCTTGTTGATATTCTGAAGAACAGTCCTTTTGCTGCGATTTCGTCTATTTCTTTTATTAAAGTAATGACTTCTTCTTCTGATTTTCCTGTTAATTGAGCTATGCTGTCTATTTCAAGTCCCCAAAACTGATTTATAAGTAATTCTATGATTTCTTTTTGTTGTGCATTGAAGAAAGCTTCTTCTTCTGTTTCTCCAGCCCATCTTTCTGCGTCTAGGTGTGCAACTTGCATTTCTGATGACAGTCCTTGAGTGATTTCTATTTCGGTTGAATCTATTTGATATTTTTTGTTTTCTATTCGAGCGTGTTTGGGATTTGCTGTAATTAACAATTTGTATCTGCGTATTGCTAAGCTTGTCTTTTTAATTTGGGGTTCAAAAGATGGTGGTTTTCGTCCTAGGAATCTCATGTTTTCGATGACGGGTTCTACTTCTCTTCTTGAAAGTGATTTGGTTTCATCTGGGGTCTTAGAGTTTTCTTCTGGCATAAATGCTTCTAACAGTCTTTCATCTAATTGATCTATACACAATCCATCCAGAACTTCTTTTAGCTGGTCTGTTGTTGCTTTTCTTATTCTGTCTATTCGCTCATTTACTAAATCTTCTCTTGGTTGAGCTGCTGCATAAATGGGCCTTGGGAATCCTGAATATGTTACTGGATTCTTTGGTTGTGGTGTTGATACTGGTCTGTCTGATTCGTCTGGTTTTCTTCTCATTTGTTGATGTTGAAATTAGCCATTTGAAAATGGAGCGCAGTTTGCCATTTAACAGATTGGAAGTCAAGGTCTATTCTTCGGGAGGTTGTGGTGCTTCACTCTTTTCTTTGTTGAGGCGATCGTTTTCTGCCAAAAGGGCTTCAAATTTCGAGTATTCGTCTTTTAATCTTCTTCGTAGTGCGTCTACGAGGGCTGCTTGAGGGATTATTTGATCGAGGATCTCTCTTCTGTTTTTTGGTGTGTGTGGAGGGGTTAGTATTATTTGTTCGTCAGTTTCTCTTAATGTTAAAGCTATCACTTTTCTTGTTTCTCCGGATATGTCTGCTGTTGTTTTTCGTAGGATTCGGAAAGGGGTTCTTCCTAAGTATGGAGGTGTGTTCAAAAGGGATATATCTAATCTTGTTGAGTGTATTCCATGGTCTGCGTCATATTCTTCTGTTGGAACTCCTCTTGGGTTTGCTAATAGTGCTAAAGCTAATCTTGTTGAAGGGCTTTGACTATCTCTAATTATTGTTCTAAGAGCTTGAGTGGCTTCTTCTACGTGTTTTGGGGTTTCTGATGACATTTAAAATTATTTTGAAAGACAGGAGAGGATTATAATTACTCTTGTTTGGAAGTCAAAGGCTTTTTAAAGCATCTCTACAAACTCATTGAAGAAGTGTTCTGTGTCGGTTGGGCCAGGGGTTGATTCTGGGTGGAATTGGCATGAGAAATAAGGGAGGGTTTTGTGTCTGATGCCTTCGTTTGTGTCGTCGTTTAGGTTTTTTAGCCAAACCTTCCAGGTTTTTGGGAGGGAAGTGTCTTTGATTGCGAAGCCGTGGTTCTGGGAAGTTACATAGCATTGTTTGAAGCTTGGTGAGTCTGGATCTACGTCCTGACAAGGTTGGTTTTGTGCTCGGTGTCCGAATTTAAGTTTGTATGTTTTTGCCCCTGCTGCGAGTGCCAAGACTTGGTTTCCGAGGCAGATTCCAAAGATTGGTTTTTTGAGTTTGAGCGCTTTTTGGATGATTTTTATGAGTGGTTCGAGCATTGCTGGGTCGCCAGGTCCATTTGAAAGGAAAATTCCGTCGAATTCTTCTCCGGCTTCGATAAAATCATAATCCCAAGGGGTTTTTAGTACTGTTAAATCTTTGGCTAGAAGGCTTCGGAGGATGTTGTGTTTCATTCCGCAATCTACGGCTATTATCTTTTTTTGTCCTCTTTTGTATAGGATTGGTTTTTTGAGTGAAACTTCTGCTACCAGGTTTGATTTGTTTGGGTCTTCGAAGGGAGTTTTGTCTTTTTTGGCTTCTGCTGTTGGTTGTTGGACGATTTTTCCGAGCATTGTTCCGTGGGTGCGGAGTTTCTGGGTGAGGGCACGAGTATCTATACCTGTAATTGCTGGAATTTTGTGTTTTTTGAGCCAGTCTGCGAGTGATTTTTTTGCTTCCCAATGTGAGTGATTTTCGCTGTATTCGCTGACGATTAATCCTCTGATGTGTGGTTTGTTCGATTCGAAGCGTTTTGCGAGATTATCGTCGTCTTTGCATTCGCCGGGGATGCCATAATTGCCGATTAACGGGTATGTGAGGACAAGGATTTCACCTCTATATGAAGGATCTGTGAAACTTTCAGGGTATCCCATCATACCTGTATTGAAAACGACCTCTCCTGTACAGGGTAGGTCTGCACCAAATGATTCTCCTTGAAGTGTGGTTCCGTCCTTGAGGACGAGTGTTGCAAGTTTTTGCATTTTTGGGGGTTGGTCGGGGGTATTTTAGAGGTCTGGGGGGCGGGAGTCAATGCTTTGCTTGAATTTGGGTGTTTTGGGCGGGTTTACAGGTTTGGATTTGTCCCCGGGGACGAAATTTGACTTTCAGGGAAGCTTGGTGTTTTTTGTGCCTAGTGGGTTGAATTTTAACCTGAAAAATGGTATAATTACTGGATTAAATTGAATAACTTGAACCTGTTTTATGGCGAATGGACCGGATGATACAAATAGGGACGATGATTCACTTCTGAATGATGTAGATTGGGATTCGGTGATTGTTGATGATCCGGATTCGGTTGATAATAGAAGTATTAAGCAGAAGGTGGTTGATAAGCTAAAAGGGGATAAACTTGTTCCTACTGCTACTATTGATCTTGCTAGGCTTGAGGCTAGGACTACTGAGGTTAGAGATTCAATAAGAAGTAGGATTCTTGAGGTTGATAAGGATTTGGTGGTTGCAAGTAAACGTGTCTATGAGTCTTCTTGGCTTCACGAGAAGTGGATGACTTCAGATAGGAGGGAGGCTGTTGTTGCAGCTGTAAGGTCTTTGTATTTTAAAGGGGAGTCTTATATTAAGGGTGATTTAGTTGGTTTGGATGATGAAGATTATAAAAGTTCTAAATGGGATGTTGATGATGATGGTGAGGTTGTTGATGTGGTTGAAAAGCCAAAGGATGTTGTTGAAGAACCTACTAAAGAACTTCCACTTGAGTCTGATGTTTCTGAAGATGTTGGAGACATGGTTGGTACGCATGATGAGACGGAAGAACCTACTGAAGAATTTGAACCGAAGACTATGGAGCTAGGTGCTACTGAAACTGGGAAAATTAGAAAGGAATTGGTTTATGCAAGGGAGGATCCAGGATCAGTACCTGAACCACCGCGAGTTCCTGAGGGACCTGTTGTTGGTGTGGATGAGGCGAAGATTAAGGAGTTGATTGATCAGCGTGTTTCACGAATTCCTGAGCGGGTTATCACTATGATCAGGGAATCGTTAAGGAGCGATCAGGTCATTAATTCGGCAAAGATATTTATTTTTCTTATTGATATTTTGAAGGATATTCCAGGTGCTATTGATGGTGCTGTGGATGCTTTGGAGAAGAGGTTGGTTATCAAGATGGGGGCCGACAAAGCTGAGTTAAGGGAGCTTATTGATAAAATAATTGAGGAGAAAGGTGGAGGTGAGGTTGTGGGTAGGACTGTTGAGGTTATTAGTGACTATGATCGACTTACAGATAAAATTCTTGGGCAAATACGGGTTCAACCGACTGAGGGTAAGACAATTCTTTATCTTGGAAATAATGCTGTGAAAATCCCTCATGGGAAGGATGGAAAAGGCTTTACTGTCGATGAGGCGAGAGCTGCACTCAAGGGAATGTTATCTTTTAAGGATAGTGAGGATGGTCTGAAAAGCTTGATTGAGTTTGATGGGAAGGTTGTCGCGGAGCTTTCGCATGGGAGGGATGCGGATTATGATCAGGCCGAAATTGTTGAAGAGGTTCTTGGTAAGGTTAGAGATCGTACTGTAGAGGTTGATTATGGTGAAATTGTTAGGAGGATGAGGGGGGTTGTTTCTGAGATGGTTGACAGAGATGGACTTGTCCAATCTGTTTTAGTTGAGGCTAGAAAGGAAGGTCTTGTTTTTAATGAGGATAAAGTTAAGGAAGTTGTTGCAAAGATTCTTGAACAAAATAAAACTGTAGATCAGGCTGTTAATTCTGATATGGCGAAGAATTTGGAAGAGTTAACTAGATTAAAAGCTTTACTTGAGACGGAAATTGGTCAGGCTCGTTCGTTTGCTGAGGAGGCTCAGCGTTCTGAATTGGAGGCTGAAAAATTGGCGACTTCTGTGGCTGTTGCTACTGAAGCTGCGTCTGCTTTTGCCAAACGTGCGGAATCATCTGCTGCTGATGCTGGAAGTTCTGCTGGCAAAGCGGAAAATGAAGCCAAGAATGCGGCTGCTGCTGCTGAAATTGCTAAGCAAGTTGAAGAGACGGTTAGTGAATTTCAGCAAAAATTGGATGGAGGAGTTTTTAATAAACAGACTATTGATGAGTTGAAGAAGTTGAACCCTAATTTGGATACAGCTAAATTGCAACAACTTGTTTCCGACTATGCTTCTGATGAGGTGCAAATCTTAAAGAATGGTATGAAGGGTGATATTGAGGCTGAAGTTGAAGTGCAGCTTGCGGCTAAACTTGCAGCACAACCACAACTCCCTACCCCTGATCAGCTTGAGCAAATGATTTCGGGTATTGTCAAGGGGGTAATAACCGGTCTTCTTAAGAAGTTACTCTCTTCGCTAGCTAAATTTATTATTAAAAAAATCAAGGAAAATCAGCCGGCTTCTGCGGATCCTGTAGATGTTAATGATCTTGCTAATAAGGTTGCTGCTATTTTGGCAGCTCAGCCAGTTGTTCCACCAGCTCCTGTTGATGTGGATGATCTTGCTAATAAGGTTGCTGCTATTTTGGCAGCTCAACCAGCGGCAGCACAGTCTTCTACGCAAGCTGGATCATCTAAACCACCTCCTCTTCCGTCTGATGCTGAGAGAGCTAAACGTTTGCAACAGAGCCGGGCAGCGGCAGCATCGTCAGCACCGGGGACTCAGCCATCACCACTACAAACAGTACTACGATCATCATCTTCTGCTGTACCACCTGTCTCACAAGTGGCATCTGCGGTTTCGGCTCCAGCTTCTGCGCCAGATGTTAATCAACAGAGACGTGATCTTGAGGAAATGAAAACTCCTGAACTTACTTCTGCTGAAATTGCAAGATTGAATGAAATTCTTAAATATAAATTGCCTTTAGTTGAAGGCACTAATAATAGACTTGATTTGAAGGGGCGTGATGATTTGCGTGTGGCATTTGCCAAGTTATTGGATTCTTTTCCGGGGGTTCCTTTTGGAGAGGTCTTGGATGCGGCTTTCCCAGTTAAATCGCCTAGAGAAATTAGTGACTTGGAAGATGAGGTTGATTCTATGGGTGAATCTATTAAATCTTTAAAAAGTACAGCTAAATTTTTGAAGAGAAGTGATCTTAAAACTGAATTGGCTCATCTTTTCAAGGGAGTTTCATTTGCTACAGAATCTAATCTCAAATTATGGGAGGAGCAAATGAAGGAGGCTGTTAAAAATGGTGAAGGGGATAAGGCAAAGGTTTTGAGTGATGACATCAGGAAGGCTCGTTCTAATATTAATAAGGTCAAGCTTTTCCGAGAAAGATTAGAGATTCTTGTTAAACATTTTATGGTTTTGGTTAAAACGGATGAGAGAAATGATTTAATCGGTGAAGATTTCAAGGTGGCTATTAAAAGTATTCATACGAAGATATTAAGAGGGGAGGAGGCTACTTTTGAAGAGGCGTACAACAATTTAATTCCTTTGCTTGAGTCTGATGAATTTAGTGGTTTGGTGGATAAGGTTTTGAATAAGAGATCTGCTCTTGAATCTCTTCTTACTCTAAAACAACGAGAGTTGAATCAGGTTAAAGAGGGGGTTAAATTGAGTCGAGATTTAAAAGATGTTTCTTTTGCAAAGAAAGTATTTGAGTATTCTATTAGTAAGAAGAATATTGAAGATGATGTTGAAATGGAGCTCTCTGAGGTTTCGAGAATTGCCAGTAGGGAGTTCTTGAATGAGACGTGGGAGGCGCGTATGGGGGACTCTTTAACTGAAGTTGTTGATAGAGCTAACGATGATTTACTTAAGGTAATGGGCGAAGTTGCTTTCAAGGAGAAGTTCTTGGCTTTTGAATATCAAGCGGCTGGAAGGACGTACAAACCTTTTGAAGGTTTGCAGCCGTCTGATTTTGATACTCCTGAATTGATTGATCGTTTGTTTGCTGGTGGAAGGCTGGGGCTAAAAGATGGATTCTTTGCGTTGGTTGCGATGGAGAAATTTATGGGCAAGGGGACTAAGCAATATAATGCAATTCGTGAAAATGTCTTGAAGTTGCTTGTTGATAAGGAGGGGCTTACTCAATCACAAGCTGTGAAGGCGTTCAATGATAAGAATGATAAAGAGAGATTGTTTCAGGATATTTTTGATAAATTTGATGAAGCTAGGAAGACTCAGGAGAAACATAAGAATGAAAAGATTCGCACTAAGGTTAAAATTGCTAATAGAAAAGTAAGATTGGGACAAATTAAGAAGCGTCGTTATATGGAGGCGCTGGAGGATGCTGGTGTGGCGGAAGATGGTGTTATTAACTCTGCTTTGGTATCTGACTTGAGGTTGAAGGTTAATTACGATGCTCATAGTAGGTTTATAAATAAGGTTGGTACTAAGGCTCTGAATGCTCCTTTGTGGGCGATTGAGGAAGGTTTGGCGAAGCCTGTTGTTGGCTTGGGTGGATGGGCTGCTGCACAGCCTTTGAATGCAGTTGATTGGGCGGCTGGAGCTACTGTTCGTTGGGGGGCGAGATATCCACTTTCTCTATTGAGGGCTCCTGGTTATGTTTTGACTCATCCTTTTGGTATCTTCAGGCCTTTTAAAACTTTGAAGGCTGCGGGTGGATCTGTGGGGGAAGGATGGAAAAAAATTGAGCAAGGAAAGGCTTCAGGTAAGGAGCGAAGAGTTGGGCGTGCTGCAGGTTGGAAGAAGAGTGCTAGGGAGCTTGTAAGTCTTAAAACTGATATGAATAAATGGGGTGAAGGTGAGGATTCTGATAATAGTGTTGCTGCTCTTGAGGATACTGTCCGAAGGCTTGATAAAAAGATCGACGATGAGAAAGTTTCACTTGGAGTCGATGTTGATTTAAATTTCAATAAATACAAAGAAGATGTTAAAAAAGCTGCATAAAAAAAGGTCAGACCAGGGTGGGGTCATGAAGGCTGATAAAGCTGGTAAAAAGGCATACAATTCCTTGGTAAAGCGTTTTGGGAAGGGTGTTGTGGATGAATCTATTAAGGCTGTGCATGCACAGATGGTTGTTACAAATGGGTTGTATGACGAAGTTTTGGATCAGACTGGTGTTCTGGATGAGGATAGACCTTTTTATAAGGAGATGTTGGTGAGGCATGGAGAGAATCATTTGATTGCTTCTATCTGGAGAATTTTGGGTGAAGATGGAGTTAATTTGGATCATTTGAATGACTATGTTAAGCGTGAGATGGTGATTAATCCTGGGAAAGATCATGTTTCAATGTTGATTGAATTCTGTCTTTTGTATCCTCAGTTGGAGGCGAAGGTTTATGAATCGATGGATCAGTTCTTTGGTCAGTTTATTACTGATGTGAAGAGGATTCGGGAGGCTTAGTTCATTTGTGAGTTTCAGAGAGTGGTTTGACTTTTGGGTGGAATTGTTGTTTGACTCTTTCTTTCTTTTGTTGTATGTTTAAGCGCGAAAAGGGGGCAAAAATTAGACTCTAAACAAAATTCAAATGGAATTTAAAGGACAGAATATACTTTCCACTGATCAATTCGATAAAGAATCGATGGAAAGGCTTTTTTCTCGAGCTCAGGAGATGGAAAAAGGAGGTTCGGATGTGATGAAGGGGAAGGTTTTGGCGACGTTGTTTTTTGAGCCGTCGACTAGGACTCGGTTTAGTTTTGAGGCGGCTTTCTTGAAATTGGGAGGGGGAGTGGTAAGTGGAGCAGATATGATGACTACTTCTTCTATTAAGAAGAGAGAGACTTTGCAGGATACTGGAGCTACGGTTTCTAGATATGCGGATTTGATAGCGATGAGACATCCTGAGATTGGGAGTGTTAAAGAGTTGGCTGAAGGGTCGCGAGTTCCTGTGATAAATGCAGGTGATGGTGCAAACCAACATCCAACGCAGGCTTTGCTTGATGTTTATACGATGTGGAAAGAATGGAACGGGGAGTTGGATGGGAAGACTGTTGTGATGGTTGGAGATTTGAGAAATGGACGGGTTCCGCACTCTCAATGTGATTTGCTTCGGCATTGGAAGGTTAAGTTTGTTTTTGTGTCGCCTATTGCTTTGCAAATGCCTGAGGAGATTTCGAGCGGATTGAAAAAAGCTGGGTTCTCAGTGACTGAGACGGAAAGTTTGGAAGAAGGTCTAGAGGGCGCAGATGCTGTTTGTTCGACTCGGATACAGGCGGAGCGATTTTCTTCGAAGGAAGCGGCAGCGAAATTTGAGGGAGTTTATGTGATTGATGCTAAGGTCATGGAGGGATTGGGAGAGAATGTGATTTTAATGCATCCACTACCTCGTGTAGATGAGATTGCCAAGGAAGTTGATGATGATCCGCGAGCTCGATATTTTGATCAGGTAGAGAATGGGCTTTTTGTGAGGATGGCTTTGATGGCGATGGTTCTAGATTTATAATTACCATGATGACTACCATGATGACGAAAATTTTATTCAAAAATGCGCGAGTGGTTTCTTCTCAAGGAATTGAGGAGAAGGATGTTTTTGTTGAGGATGGGGTTGTGAGTTTTGTGGGGGATGAGATTGAGCGTGATGACGTGGAGGTTGTGGATTGTTCGCGTGAAGGATTGTATTTATTGCCTGGATTGATAGATGCGCATGTGCATTTTCGGGATCCAGGTTTGACTGAGAAGGGTTCATGGGAGACTGAGTCAGCGGCTGCTCTTGCGGGTGGTGTGACTACGGTTTTTGATATGCCGAATACGAAGCCTGCGACTGTTACGGCTGAGGCTTTTCGTGAGAAGGTTGAGCGAGCGCAGGAGGCTTGTGAGTGCGATTTTCGGTTGTTTATGGGAGTTGCTTCGAGCGGGCTTGATGAGGTTCGTCGAGTTGTTGAGGATAGTGAGTTGCGGCCATTTTTGGCTGGTGTGAAAATTTTCATGGGACATTCAACGGGGAATATGGGGTCTTCGGGTGGGGTTTTGGAAGAGGTTTTGGCGGCGGAAGATTTGAGAGAGGTTCCGGTGGTTGTGCATGCTGAGGAGCAGGGTTGTTTGGATTCTGTCTCTGAAGTTTTTGATGTGAATGATCCGGCGAGCCATAGTCGAGCGCGGCCTGTGGAATGTGCTGTGAAGGCTGTGAAGGAGGCGTGTCATTTGGCTCGTAAGTATGAGAGATCTGTGCATATTGCGCATGTTTCTTCTAGAGAGGAGTTGGATGTTATTGCAAAGTTTCACGGGAATGGTTCAAGGCTTGTGACTTGTGAAGTGAGCCCTCATCATTTGTTTTTGAATGAAGATATGTATGGTGAGCTTGGTCATTTTTTGAAGGTGAATCCACCTGTGCGGTCTCGCGAGGAATCTGCGAGTTTGTGGCAGGGTGTATATGGTGGAGGTGTTGATTTGATTGCGACTGATCATAGTCCGCATACTCGTGAGGAGAAGGAAGGATTTTCGGATGGCGATGTGCCGCCGAGTGGGATGCCTGAGGTTCAGACTTTGTTGCCTTTGTTGTTGAATGAGGTGGCTTCGGATAAGTTGTCTCTTGAAGATGTTGTGCGTCTTTGTTGTGAAAACCCTGCTGAAGTTTTTGTCTTGAAGGATAGAGGGTTTGTTCGGGAAGGGATGCGGGCTGATTTGGTTTTGGTTGATATGGGGATGAAGTGGGAGGTTCGCGAAAAAGATTTGAAATATAAGTGTGGATGGAGTTGTTATGAGGGAAGAGTTTTGAAAGGAGGTGTAGAAGGGGTCTGGAGAGGTTAGAGAGAGCGTAAAATTTTAAGGACTGCTTTTATTGTTCCACCATTGTTGCGGAGTTGGCCTCCTCTAAGGTCTTCAATTAAATTGTTTGTGAGCATACCATGAAGAGAAGTGTCTCCTTTTCTTCTTTCTGCAACCATGTCGAGAAATCTTTGTGTTGCCTCTTCGTCAGCTCCTAATATTGTTTCTTCGAGTTCGTGTGCGTAGTCTCTTTTTGTGACAGGGATTTTTTTGAATTTTCTTCCTCCTTGGCCGTGTTTCCTTCTTCCCTTTCTCTTTTTTACCGTTTGGACTTCTATAGTTTCCCATTGCTCCATTCGGGTTTCTATGTCTGCGAACCATGTGAGTAGGTCTTTGTGAAGTTTGGTTACTGGATCGATAGTTTCGGGCTCAGGATCTTGTATGTGGACTGTTGGGGTTTCTGGAGTTGGTGTAGGTTCTGGAGCTGAGGGGACTTCCATTGATGAAGTAGGTGTTGGTGGTTGGGTGGTGATAGGTTTTGTAGTTTGTACGGGTTGTGCTGGAGAGGCTGGCTTTTCTTTTGATTGGTTCATTTTATGTCTCATTCTGAGTATTCTTGTTGTGTTTCTTTCTGTGTTTTCTGGGGTTGTTGTCATGGTTGATAATCTTTCTAAGCATCTGATAGCTAAATCGTATTGGCCTAAAAGCTCTAGAGGGTAAGAGGCTGTTATTAGTTTAAAACTATTTAAAGATGAAATTCTTGATGGATTTTCTATTATAAGTTTTGCTGATTGGATTCCTACTTTTTGTCTCTCTATTTCTCTAGCTTTTGGATGGATTGTTTCTCCTCTTTCTATCAATTGTTCAGCTTCGTCTATTTGTCCTCTCTCTAAAAGATCTTTGCATCTTCTTTCTATTTCGTATGGACGGCAGTCTTCTAATGGTTTAGATGTGTCAATTGTGCTTTTGGGGTTAACAACGGATTTTGTGATTGCTGTTTGAAGTGATTGTATTGTCGTACTTGTATCTGCTAGGTCAAAAGGATCTGAGCCTACCTCATTTTGGATTCTCAAAAGCCTTTTTGCTTTGTGTAGGGCTTCTTCTAGGCGTCCTTCTGCAGAAAGTGTCTTTACTTCATTTTTAAGGGTGTGGATTCTTTGGGCTTTTTTGATCATGTCTTTTATAATGTTTCTTTCTCTTATTGCCCGGTTGAGTAATTCGATGCTTTGATTTGGTTCTTTAGCTATTGTTGCGATAGCTTCTTCTGTATGTTCTAGGGCTTTTTCGTAATCTTTCTGATGTAATAGGGATCGTGCTAATGTTACTAGTGTTCTTGCTTGTGCTCCTTGGTTGTTTTCTCTCTTATTTCTTGCGAGGAGTTCTTCTAATAATTGTGTTTTTTCGGCAGGGTTTTGTGCTTCTTGGAAAAGGCGTACTAGTGTTTGTGTTAGGATCACTTTTTCTGGATCTTGAAGAGCTTCTTCTAAGGTTATTTCTTCTTTTGTTACTCTTTCGGCGATTGTTTCTTCTAATGTTTTTTGTACTGTTTTTATGGTGGCTATCTCTGCTTCTGTTTCTTCTCGTTTTTGTCCTATCATAGTTTGCAACACGTTTCTGGCATTGTGGAGTGCTAGTAGTATTTGGTCTTCGCTAAGACCTTCTCTTTCGAGGTAGTCTGTGATTTCTTTTATTCGTTCGTTTCGCTTTGATGGGTTTTTTAATGCTTGTCGTATCCATATTTGGACACCTCCTGCAATAACTTCTAATTTCTTGTTTCCCTTGTCTTGTTCTGGAGATGGTGTTGGGGGAGCTGGATTTTCTTCTGGTTCTAGTTTTGGTTTTGGGTCTTCAGTGGTGGCTGTTCTTACAGCTTCTACTGTTTGTCCGATTATGTCTTTAGGTTGAACTTCTTCTGGGGGTGGAGCTAGAAGATCGTGGGTTTGTTTTAATATTCTTTTTACTTTGCCTTCAAGTTTAAGATTTGGTCGTCCTCTTCTTTCTCCTCTGTATGCGAAACCAACTTCTCTGACAATTTTTTGCCAGGAAGGATGTATATCATCTTGTGTTTTTGGTGCTTCAGTTTTTGACATAGGAGGGGGATGGTATCTGAAATGATTTTTGTTGTCAAAAAAATCGCATTTTCTTTTGGGGTGTTTTGATGTTAAAATTTGGGCCAGAATAAAAAGCAAACATATGGCAAACCTAAAAGTAAATTTCTGCGGCGTAGAGTTCGAGAACCCAACTGTTCTTGCGTCGGGAGTTTTGGGTGTAACTGCTGCTTCGTTGAAGAGAGTTGTGGAGATGGGAGCTGGAGGGGTGACGACGAAATCGATCTGGATGAAGGAGCATAAGGGGCATAAGAATCCAACGATGTTTGGGACGCCTCACTTCTTTCTGAATGCTGTTGGGTTAAGTGATGCTGGGATCGAGAAGGCGAAGGGTTTGTTTTCGGAATATGGTGAGCCGAGCAAGAGGCCGGCGCCGGTGATTGCGAGTATTGTCGCGGGAAAACAAAGCGAGTTTGCGGATTTGACTGAAGAGATTGTGAAATTACAGCCAGATATTATCGAAGTAAATATATCTTGTCCGAATGTTGAGGACGAGCTTGGAGTTCCTTTTGCTTGTGATCTTTTGCAGGCGGCTGAGGTGACGAAGGTGGTGAAGAGGAAGTTGGATGAATTGGAATGCAAGATTCCGATGATTGTGAAGCTTTCGCCGAATGTGCCGAATATTGGCCGGATTGCGAAGGCTTGTGCGGAGGAAGGAGCGGATGGTTTCTGTGCGATTAACACTATCGGGCCTGGAATGGTGATAGACCTGAAGACTCGCAAGCCTATCTTGGCGAATCGAGTTGGAGGAGTGAGTGGGCCTGCCATCAAGCCTGTGGCTGTAAAGGCTGTGAACGATATTCATAAGGCAACTGGATTGCCTATTATTGGGACTGGAGGTGTTTTGAATGGAGAGGATGCTGTGGAGATGATGGTGGCTGGAGCGACTTTGGTGGGGATTGGGACGATGGTTTATTATCGGGATGCGGCTGGGTTTGGAGAAGTTGTTAAAGAGATGGGGGATTGGTGTGATGCGAATGGAGTGAAGGATGTGGGGGAGTTGGTGGGGAGTATTAAGTAGCGCCCGGGCATTACTTGAGTTTGACGTGATCCCCGGGCCTAACTATAACAAAAAAACATGGACGTAAAGAATTTCAACACAATACCGGAGACTCTTCCTATAAAGAAGATCGTGAAGGAGACTGATTCGATTTGGACTTTTCAGTTTGAATATGAATTGGGGAGTAATCCAGGGCAGTTTGTGATGCTTTGGATTCCGGGAGTTGATGAAAAACCGTTTTCGATTGCATATGACGGTGGTGGGGAATTTTGGTTGACGATTGCTCGAGTGGGAGAGGCGACTGAAGAATTATTTAAATTAAAAGAGGGAGATTTGGTTGGATTGAGAGGACCGTTTGGAAATGGTTATAGTTGGAATAAAGGTGAGCATCTGGTTTTGTTGGCAGGTGGTTACGGAGCGGCGCCTTTGTATGGGTTGGCTCGTGCGGCTGTTGAGGATGGGTGCAAAGTGGATTTTGTGGTTGGGGCTCGGTCGGATTCGATGTTGCTTTATGAAGAGAGAGTTGGTGGGTTGGGTGATGATGTGAAATATCATGCTGCGACTGATGATGGTTCGAAAGGACATAAAGGATATAATACTGAAGTTCTCGAGGAGATTCTTGCTAAGGAGTCGGGTGTTTCGCAGATTTATGCGTGTGGGCCGGAGATGATGATGAAGAGGGCTGCTGAAATCGCTCGTTACAAAGGTATAAAGAGTGAGTTGGCACTTGAAAGATATATGAAATGTGGATTTGGAGTTTGTGGGCAGTGTTGTGTGGATGATAGTGGGATTTGTGTATGCAAAGAGGGGACTGTGTTTGATGGGGAGCGGGCTCTTGGGTTTAGTGAGTTTGGCAAATATCACCGTGACTCGGTGGGGAGGAAAGTTGAGTGGTGATAAGTTTTTGGATTTTGAATTTTAAGCTGGGGTTTTTTTTGAAGTTGTTTTTTGTGCTTTGGAACAGGCCGGGGATCTCAAGATATGTGTCTCGAGATCGCCCGGTCCAGAGTGCGCGTTGTTCCTATGGCTGGCCAAGCCGTGTGAGCCTTGAGGGCTCAATGTCTTTCTCCTTCCTTTGGCTCCCGTGGTCGAATTTAATCGCCAACGGTTGCCATCCGGTCGATTGGTGGTCTACTTGCCTCAATCCAGTCTCAGACTGGTGGTTGAGAGGCGTTTGACCTGGAAATGTGGCTGGCACTAGGGCCAGCCGGCTATAAGCAATAGTGGTGAGATCGGGTCAACCAGGTTTTACATCCTAGCAACCTCACCGGTCGATTCCTCGCCCGCTTTCGACGAGGGCAATCAGCTCTGTACCCGTTTCTGTCAAGGAACAACGCGCATTGTTTTAGTCCTCTCCGAACCGTTGGGAGCTGATCCAAACCTAGAAAAATTCTAGACTCAGATCAGCCCACCAGGGTTGAAGGTGGACATCGGAGGGATACTACACTTGGGGTCTGGGTGTGTGCAAACAAAACCGTTTGCAATTTGATTTTTTAGGTGGGTTTTGATAGTTTTGGCACAGTAAAAACTTAACTTCAATTTATATGGACTCAAATGAAATTTCGCGCAAAATTGCAACTAATCTCTTGAACAAGAAGGCTGTAATGGTAAAGGTTGATCCGCCTTTTTCTTGGGTGAGTGGGATCAAATCGCCGGTTTATTGTGATAATAGGAAGATGATTTCTTTTCCGGAGGAACGTGATGATGTGGTTGATGCTTTTAAGGAGTTGGTTGAGATGAAAGCGGCGCATGGGGAGATGGAGATGCCTGATGTTATAGGAGGGACGGCTACGGCTGCTATTCCTTGGGCTGCGTTTTTGGCGCAGAAGATGGACTTGCCTATGATTTATATTAGACCTGAAAAGAAAGAGCATGGGGCTGGGAAACAGATTGAAGGGCATCTCGAGAGTGCTCAGAGGGTTTTGATCGTTGAGGATTTGATCTCTACAGGAGGCTCGAGTGTGAAGGCGGCTGAGGCTGTACGGGAGGCGAATGGGATTGTGACTGATATTTTTGCGATTGTGAGTTGGGAGTTGGCGAAATCGACCCAGAGGTTTGAAGAAGCTGATGTCAAATTGACTAATCTTACTGGTTTTACTGACCTGATCGGGCTCGCTCGCGAGAGGGGCGACATCTCAGATGAGATGTATGAAACTGTAATGGACTTCAAGGAAGACACTGCAGGTTGGGGAGAGAAGCATGGATTTGCGTAGAAATTGTGTGTTGATTGACCTTGAGGGGTTGACTTTTTTGTGATTGATGGTAGAATGTCCTCCAAATTTTAATCATGATATTTAAACATGGCTAATAGAGGATACGGTAAACCAGAAAGAGTTACATATGGCAGAATACAAGGTTCTGCAGCATCTGTTGCTGCTGAAGTTGACACTGTTGTTAATGATTTAAGGGAGACGGTTGTTGGTGAAGATTTTTTGGAGAAAAATGATCCTGATACAATGGACCCTGGACATGCTTTTCGTTGCAAGCTGGTTAAAAACTTGGAAAAGCGTCTTGATAGGGATGGGAATCCGGATCTTGGAGCAAGAATAAAGAGTTTGAGGCGTAGGTTTGGAATTGCTGTTAAGTGTACTTTTAGGGCTGAAAAATTTCAAAGATTTGATGATTTTTGGGCAATGCTTGAAGAGATGCAGGAGGGAGTTGAAGCAGATGGGTTCAGTGGTGTAGTTTTACCTGACATGGAAGTGATAAAAGCAGGTATTCATACCTGTGAGAGGCGAATGGATTTCGTGAAATTGTATAAGTTGATGAATAAGCTTGAGATAAAGCCTGAGATTGTATTTTTCAACAAATGGCTTATGCATTCTACTACTGCTTTGGAGGTTTCTTCGGTTTGTGATAAGGCTGTTGAAGCTGGATATCCGAATTTGAATCGTGAGTCTAGGAATGTTTTATGGGCTTTGATGGGGTCTGGTCATGTGCAGGTTAAACGTATTTTACCGATGAAAGAATTAATGAGTTTTAGGTTATATCTTGAAAGAAAAGCTGAGGCTGCTGATTCTGATGGGAAAATTTGGAAGGATCTTCTTGTTAGAGCTGATAGGTTATTGGTAGGTCATTCTGAACATGGAGGATTAGGAAGAAAACTTTTAAAAGATCAAATGGATCCTGATTCTAGGCATTGTCCTGATATTGCGTTACCTAGGAGTGGACGTAAGGTTGGGAATCATGAGACTAATGATGGTCGAGTGTCTCGGCGTCGAAGAATTGTGTCTAACAGAGAGAAACGGTCTGATTCAGGTAAGTAAACTTGGTGGTTTTTAGCCTTTAGGGGTTGACAGGTTGGTGTTTTTGGCGTAGAATTTCCGCCATTTAGTATAAATACTAAAAAATTATGTCGGTAGCTTTCTCGGAGAGAGAATTTAGAGCAGACCTGTTTGGTGCCAAAAGATTAGAGCGAGTCTATGAAACTTTTTGGACAGGAGATAGGGCTTTGGAGCATCCTTCTAATAAAGGTGCGGATGATTTTCCTCTGGAGGCTTTGGAGCAAATTGATGCTCGTGGAGTTGTTATCAATGGGTTAGTTGGAAATTTGAGGGCTAAGGCATTTGAAATTCTTGGATTGTTATATCCTTCAAAAAACCCTCGATTGAATGATTTTGGTAAAGATATTGGGATGTATAGCAATAGAGATGGATCTGTTGAATTTTCAGTCACGGGTTGTTTTTCTGTTGATTCTATTTCAAATATTCTTTCTGAAGAGTATCCGAATTATGGAGAGGTTGAATCTATTCTTTCTGATGTAAGGCTTGGTCTTGTGAAAAGTTTGACGATTACTCTGTTGTTGGCTAGGTGTGAAAGTTTGGCTGAATGCGAGGAGTTGTTGGATAGTTTGAGAGAGGCTTATCCGTGTTTTGATAAGCAGTTTATGGATTTGAGTGTTTTTGAGATTTTGATTAACAAGGCTGCTAATTGGAAAGAAAGGGTTTCTTTCTTAAAGGAAGCGGTTCGTACTGAGGCTCATGATTTTTATAATATTACGGAGTTTTTGGCTGAGAAATGTAATTCTTATGAAGAGTTTGAATTTGTAGCTCAGCTATTAGCTGAAGATCCTCTTCTTAAAGAGAAAGTTTTGGCTAGAGGGGATTTCTTTATTGCTTGGATGTCTAAATTTCCTGATAGAGCAAAGGATATCTATCTAGTTGCTACTGAGAAATTTGGGCTTGGGAGAAATTCTTATCTTTTCATATGTATGAAAGGTTTTGTTTCTATGGAGGATTTTTTCTATTTTTTAATGGCTACTGAGAAAAGTGGTCAGGTTTCTCATTATATTGAAAAACCTTTTATATTGGGGTCTATCCAGTTTTGGTCTGCAGAGAAGGGGTTTTTATATTTGAATTGGATTGCTAAGCATGGAGGGGTTGTGGATGCTGAAATAATTAAGGCTTTTTCTGATAAATTTAAACTTGCTGATTTTAGTAAGTATATGAGTAAAATAGTTAAATTGTCTGAGACTTTTTATCCAGCAGTTCTTTATCCTTTGTTTCACGCAGGGGTTAAGGCTGCTTTAAAAGAATCTGGTGCTGGTGGGGTTGTTGATATGTTGAAGCTTTTTATTGAGAATGATTTGGATTTTGATCTTACAGGAATTTTGGATTCTTTTTTCCTTGAGGAGAATCTTACTCAAATAAATGAAATTCAAAGTAAGGTTGAGGCTGAATTTTCTTCTGAGGATGGTGTTTGTGATAACAAATTTTTAGTTCAGATGAACGAGTGGATTGAGACTAAAAAAGCTTATGCTGAATCTAGGTTTGATGAATATTTTGCTCGTTGTGAGTCTGTAGGGGGTGTAATTCAGGGAGTGGGGAAGATGTTTAAAGAACGTGTCACTCCTGATGAAGCAATTGTTAATGCTCTTGATTTGGTTGTTATGGATCCTATGTTTAGGGAGCAGTTGAGACAACGTTTGATATTGTTTTTTGAACCTGTTTTAAAGGGAGATGTTGAATCTCTTCAAGACTTATATTTTGATGAAATACTTGGTTTGAATAATGAAGTTTCTCTTGGGGCGGAAGAGGAGGTAATTGATTTCGATGGTTGGGTTAAATTATATGGGATTACAATGCCTGCGAATAGGAGGGGAGAGGAAATTTGTGCTATTTTGGATAGGCAGTGGGTTGATGTTGAGAATCATGAGGGAGATATAACTGTGCTTGATTGTTTTGATGAATATTTGAAGTCAATGAAAAGGCCTGCTGTTATGAGGGTTAAAGCTCATATGGAATTTTTGTTTAAGACCGTCGAAACTCCCCGAGCGTAAGCTCGTGGGATGAAGAGCTCCCCG
>CAZBZZ010000001.1:0-28699 GCA_964496555.1 uncultured Candidatus Peribacteria bacterium | reverse complement strand
CCGACAAGCTTTATAGCTAGAAAGGCTCTATTTCAGTTCCGTTGGTGTGCGTTTGCATATTTCTGGACAGGGAAGAGAAGGAGATTAATAGAAAGCTGGAGGAGTGTCAACCTTGTAGTTCTGGAATTTTTTTGATGGACTCATGATCACGTACGACCTCGCAAACAGTTCTCAACACTTAATAATGAGGACTGTTCGCGAGGTCGTGAGTCCATCAAAAAAAAACAAAAACAAGAATAACATGAGCGATACTCCTCTCCACTATCATATCCAGAGATGATCCCAGGTGTCACCCCGACGGAATATCTCTTACATGAAGCCTCCATCACCCCATCTACACAAGGAGCTCGCAGCTTAGTGAAAAATATAGTCACACCCAAATCACCAATCCCTTTCGCTTTTCCAGGCCCAGCCTGCACAAACAACGGCACCAAAACACTATCTCCATAATACAATTTATTCCAATTACATGGGTGATCGGGCTCCATCGCCAAATCCTCGTAAGTAAAATCTTTATAACAATTATTACCCGCATCTCCAGTCCCCAGCACCGGAATCGATCGATTACCCTTCTGCCCGATATACAAAGTCTCAAGAGAATCATCCTCAGTCGAGATCGAATAATCAGCCTTCACAGCATCCTCATCGGTATTCTCGTCCAAGTACAATTCCCCATCTTTGTCCTCATACCACCCACTCGACATATCCTTCAACTCATGCCTAACCAACTCAACAGCCCCTTGCGCAGCATACTCAGCTTGAAGTGCTTTCTTCGAGTGAGAGGTGTTTTTGATCGCGCTCATCACAGTCGTCGCCGTACCGATTGTGAAAAACAAAATTGCCGCAATCAACGAAATAGCAATCACAACCGAAGCTCCTCGCTCCTGAGTGAGCAATCCGCCTCGTTCTCGCGCAAAAGCTGCACTGAAAACCCTACGACGCATATTTTTTAAGTTTATTTACTTTATCTACGCGCTCCCAAGTAAATGCATCTCCGCTCCTTCCAAAATGACCATAACAAGCAGTCTCCAAAAATACAGGCCTCTTTAACTTCAAAGCCTTAATAATCCCACCCGGTGTAAAGTCAAATACTTGCCGGACAGCCTTCAAAATCCTAGCCTCAGCATCCGCAACAGTCTCATCCGAACCTGAACGCACTTGCGCAGTCCCAAAAGTTTCCAAAAACAAAGAGACAGGCTCCTTCACCCCAATAGCATACGAAACCTGCAACTCAGCTCGACTTGCCAATCCCGCCGCCACAATATTCTTCGCAACATGCCGAGCCATATAAGCTCCGCTACGATCAACTTTCGTTGCATCCTTCCCAGAAAAACAACCGCCACCATGGCGAGCAACCCCACCATAAGTATCAACAATAATCTTCCTGCCAGTCAGCCCCGAATCCCCCGGAGGCCCACCAATAATAAACCGCCCAGTTGGGTTGACCATCACCTTCGTCTTAGTATCAAAATAGCGACCCAAAACAGGTCTAATCACATGCTTCAAAATGTCCTTTTTAATCCTCGCCGCCGACACCTTCGGCCCGTGCTGACAAGAAACCACAACCGCATCTACCCGAACCGGCTTCCACCCATCGTACTCAACTGTAACCTGACTTTTCCCGTCAGGACGCAAATATTTCAAAACACCCCTCTTCCTCACCGACGCCAACTTAGCAGTCAATTTATGCGCCAACATGATAGGTAAAGGCATCAATTCGTGAGTCTCATTACAAGCAAACCCCATCATCATACCCTGATCACCAGCTCCGCCATCATCCACACCGAGCGCAATATCCGCACTTTGCTCATCAATAGCACTCAAAACACTGCACGCCTTATAATCAAACCCATACGAAGCATCCGAATATCCAATCTCACGCAACTTCCCGCGCACAATCTTTGGAAGATCACAGTAGCCGGAAGTCCTAATCTCCCCAGCGACAATCACCATCCCCGTTGAAACCATCGTTTCAACAGCCACCCTACTCGCAGAATCCTGCCTCAAAAGATCATCCAAAATAGCATCACTAATCTGATCAGCGATCTTGTCAGGATGCCCTTCCGTTACAGATTCCGAAGTAAAAAAATATTTTCCTTTTCTCATGGCCCAAAATATAGCATAGTCATGGTTCGGGAACAAGTTCAGCCCCAAAACCCAATTTCCCCTGGAAGTATGCCGATCTTTTAGTATAATACCGCCGCGCACAAGCCGCACAAGCCGCACAGCACCACCGAGCCCACTCACACAAACCAGCGCCGCATAACAAACTCAAATGCCAAAACAACAACCAAAAATAGCAATAATCATAATCCACTACAACACTCCGCACTTCTTGAAGTCGTGCCTGGATCATATTATCAAACAAACATATAGGAACATCGACATATACTTCATCGATAACGATTCCCCAGATAAAGCTGGCCTAAATTTCGTAAAAAAAGAATACGGTTCACGAGACTCACGCACCGGCTCCTCACGCACGAACGAACACGAAAACTCACACCTCAATGGCAAAACTCTCCACATTATCCCGAACAAAGAAAATCTCGGATATGCAAAAGCCGCGAACCAAGGAATCCACCAAGCGTCAGACGCTGATTATATAGTGATCACAAACCCAGACATCATATACAGCCCAACCTACTTCGAGAAAATCATCGCTCGCGCAGAAAAAGCTGTCCACAAAAACAACCAGAATCTAGCAGGTATCACAGGGAAAGTCCTCAAATACGATTTTGAAAATCACAAACCAACAAAAATAATCGACACAGTTGGTTTATGTATATCAAGAGGCGGTCGAACAAAAGACAGTGGTCAAGGCCACGAAGACAAAGGCCAGTTCGATGAAGAAAAAGAAGTATTCGGAATTTCAGGCGCATGCCCACTATACCGCCGAGAAGCTCTCGAAGACGCAAAATACAAAGATGAATATTTTGACGAAGATTTCTTCATGTATAAAGAAGACGTCGACCTCTCTTGGCGTCTCCAACTACTAGGCTACAAATTCCTTTACTATCCAAAAGCTCTCGCCTTCCATGGCCGAGGAACAGGAGTAATCAACCGCGACAGCGTCAGAGAAACTTTCAAAAACCGCAAGCGCCTAAGTAAATTCCAACGCACATATTCTTTCCGAAATCACCACTTGATGCTCTTCAAAAACCTCACCCCCTGGAACTACATAAAAAACTTCTTCCACCTTGCCACTCGTAACACAGCTTCGCTAATATACGCTCTTGTTTACGAACCATTTGTGTTAAAATCGCTGGTGGAATATTTCAAACTCCTGCCAAAGATGGCGCGCAAACGCAGACACCTGATGAAAAAGAAACGCGCCAAATCAAGTAGGATCAACCGCTTCATGAAAGCATAACCCTCAAACCAATGATTAAGAAAATAATAACCGCAACCATCGGTGTCGCAATTTTGATGACCGCAACTGGATGCGGCTCGAAAGGCTACATCAACATGCACGAACACGTCCAAAATATGGATGACGTAGAAGTGCTCCTCGATATTAGCGAAGATCTCGGTATAGAAAAAACAGTTCTCCTCGGAAGCTCAGACAAAACGATCTATCTCCACCCAAATTTCACGAACTACGACGGAAACAACGATGAACTTCTAAAGATCAAAGAAGCATACCCAGACAAATTCGAAGTCCTCTGCACAACCTACTGGCACGATCCCGACCAGGTTGAAAAAATAGAAGAATGCTACAAACGCGGGGCAAAAGGAGTGAAACTATACAACGGTCACGGCAGCTTCTACGAAATCCCGCTCGACGACCCAGTAATGCTCCCAGTATACAAATACATCGAAGACAACGGTCTCATTTTACTCATTCACGTCAACAGCAACAAGTACCTCACTGGCTTCGAAAAAGTCCTGCAGAGATTCCCGAACATGAAAACAATCTGCCCACACTTCTGCTTGATCTCGCGCAAACTAGCGACGCTCTCAGGTGTAATGGATGACTACCCAAACCTCTATCTAGATATGAGTTTCGGCGCACCAGAATTTACAGCAGCTGGTTTCAACAGATTCAGCGCAAACCCAGAACGCTTCGCCCAATTCGTCGACCAATATCAGGACCGCATATTTTTTGGCACCGACCAAGTCGTGACAAATATCAAAACCCAAAAACACGTAGAAGAATTGGAAAACACATTCGAAGCATATCTACGAATCCTAGACAGCGACGAAGCCCACTTCAAAATAGACTGGCCAGAAGAATACGATGAAACCTACCGCGGCCTTGAACTCCCAGATGAATTACTTCAAACAATCCTGGTCGACTCTCCTCAAAAGTTGCTGGACTCAGTGCCCGAGTGGAGCGGGGAGTAGGGGGATGACCGGGGATCACTTGAAGCTCATGCTTAAATTTTTTCCCGAACTTAAGGAAGGGGGCTACTTAAGCTCGGGAACCCATAGCCCCATAAACCCGCAACCCCCGAAGCCAACACCTCAAAAAAGCCCCTCCCCGGAGGGAGAGGCTTTTGCATATTCTTTTTAAAGGAAAATCTAATTATTACTAGCAATAGTGACCCACTCTATAATTGTTCCATGAGTTAAATATTCACCAGGAGAAAATGATCCGGCTGCCTCAAGAATAACTTCTTCGGCAACCAAAGTCTCAACGAAATCCCCGTACCAAACCCCCAAAGGAACATCAACAAAAGTATCTCCAGGATTCTCAACCAGAGGAAACTCGTATGCTTCAACAAAAGACTTTGCAGCCTCAGCCCTAATGATCTCGTTCAACGGACCAAACTCACCATTAGGATACCCGTTAATAAATCCATAAGCGTAAGCAGTTTCCACATACAAGTAATAATCACTCGTTTCGGGCACATCCGCAAAGTGAGGCCCAGAAGGATCAGCTAACTCCCAACCAGCATTCACAACCAAATACTTAGCCAATTCTTGCCTATTAACAGAAGACTCCAAAAAATCAGTCAAATTATCCAACCAATATTCAAATCGACTTTCAGTCAAAGGGTCACTATGGTAAAACTTTCCACCAAACTTCACAGAAGGTATTCCCCAAGATCCCAAGGCATCGACAAAGGTATAATACCAAGCTTCCTCAGAGACATCAGTATATTCTCCATCCGCAACGACAGGTGGCTCAATATTTAAATGTTCCACGACCTCATAAAGAACCTTCGCGGCCTCAGCTCGGAGTATACCATTCTCATATCCCAAAGAACCATCTGCATATGTATTCATGATTCCAAGGTCAACCAAAAAGCACAACGAAGTTCCTCCCTCTACAGAATAAGCTTCTTCTTCACATGGATATTCATCCATATTATTGTAACCGAAGAATTCATCCACAATCATCCCAGCCATTTCAGCACGAGTAAAAGTGTCGACCACAGGTGTAACAGTAGTCTTCGGTCCAACTCTCCTCATCCTCCCCATCAAATCTTCACCGCCCAAAAAGTAGGCAGCAGCAAGACCGACAAGAACCACGAGCAGAACGACCAGAGCAACAATCTTTTTGTTCATAGTTATTAGGTTAAATTTTATAGATTAAAGGGCCTCGAAAGACAATTGAGGACCATATATAGTGTGATCATTACAATAATCAGAATCCCACTCTGTTCCATCAGCGAAAACACCTTTCCAATCTTTGGTACGAACTTGGAACCAGTGATCAGTCTGATCCGCGCCAGGATAATCAAGATCCATATCATAACTCAATTCAAAAACGCCAGTCTCACCACCAGGTATAAAAATAGGATCACCAAGTTCAAGTGTTAATCCCTCGCAATCCGCTTCGGTCTCAGCAATCAATCCACCTTCATATCTCAAATAAAAACTATGTCCATCAAAGTCATAAGTGGTCGCAGTCAAGCATCCAACATGAACCTCTCCCACGAAAACATCCTCCTCACTCGAAACATCAAAAACTGCTACAACCTGATCATTCTCAGCAGCAACCTCGTCAGCAACAAAGTCAGCAGAAGGCTCTACAAGTACACAATTTAAATTATCCAAAAAATCCTCAACATTATTTAGCCAGTAAGAAAGTCGACCCGAAGTCATCTTGTTCAGAGGATAAAACTTAGTTGTAGGCCATCCATTTGAATTCCATTTAGGTTTCACAGAAGGAATCCCCAACTCAGCGAGAACCCCTACATCAGAAACATACTGCATCCCCTTCCCATCAGTATCAACATAATATGCAGTTTGATAAACTTCCTCTTCAACATATTCACCAAGCCCAAAAGCACTTCCCACAGCAAATGCAGCGTACATCCTATTTACAGCGTCATTCGGCTCCAAATAAGTCGCTCCCTTCTCACCAAAAATAAAATTTTCAGTGATATAACAATATCCATCACTAGCACCAACTTTACAGTCAGAGGAATCTTCATACTCTCCAGGATAATAATCCTGATGCACATCAGCAATTTCGCTGTACAACTCATCAGCAGTCATCCCCGAGCTGAAAACTCGAGTCAGATTCATCCTTATGAACCCCTGGAAGTTATCCCCTCCAAGGAAGTAACCAGCCGCTCCGCCAGCCAAGACGACAATCAGTACGACAATCGCTATGATCTTTCCTTTTTTCATAGTCATAAAGTTAAATTTTTCACCCCCTATATATATTTTAAATTTTTTTTAATATCCTTTTTACTTCACAACAACCCCCCAACCTCCTCAGCAACATCGCTCGCCACCAACCCATTTCCAAAGCGCTTGAAGGCCTTGTCCCCAGCTGCTCCACAAATCCAAGCCGCAGCCTGCGCCGAAACAAAACCTGAATTCTCTTGAGCGAGCAAGCCACCAGCGATCCCAGCTACAACATCACCAGTCCCTCCAACCGTCATTCCAGCATTTCCAGCTCGGCACTTTACAACATCGCCTTCATCCGATGCCACCAGGTCAACTTCCCCCTTCAAAACAATATTCAAATGCAGATCCATTGCGATCGATCTCAATAAAATCACACTCTGAGTATCAGTCTCAGTCACACGCATATCGCGATCCACCAGATTCGAAAACTCATTGTGATGAGGTGTGATCAGAACATCCTGCTCGAGAGGGAATTTCTTGATCTTCTTCAAACCAAAAATTGCCACAGAATCCAAAACAGTCGGTATCCGCAACTTCTTCAAAACTTCAACGCAACCATCAACAATTTTCTCCTTTTCACCATCGATTATATGCCCACGACTACTCAGCGTTCCCATCCCAGGCCCCATCAAAACAGCATCACAAGTCTTCCCAAACTCCACGATTTCCTTCCCCGCCGCAGCAGAAAAATTATCCCCCTTATATTTCATTACAATAAAGTCCGGACACTCAGCTCGAGTCACCTCATAATTGCACTCCGGAACATACAAATAAACCAGATCAGCACCAGCTCTCAAAGCCGCCCGCGCCGCAAGCACAGGAGCCCCGTAATAATCCGCAGACCCTCCAATCACAAGCAACCGCCCATTGTCACCTTTATGCGAAGAGGACTCCCTCCCCCGGAGCATTTTCTTCACTTGCGAACCTTTTATCTCATCAATTGGCGCCATCGTCGACAAATGTTATTTAAACGGATTTTCATAAACAGCTTTCTTCCCCAATTTCTCTTCAATCCTCAATAACTGATTGTACTTAGCTGTGCGATCAGTCCTGCACAGAGATCCAGTCTTTATTTGCCCAGTTCCCATCGCTACAACAAAATCAGCGATCGAAACATCCTCAGTCTCTCCACTTCTGTGAGAAACAACAGAAGTCCAACCAGCCTTCTCAGCAACACGCACAGCCTCAGCCGCCTCAGTCACAGTCCCAATCTGATTTAATTTAATCAAAATTGAATTACACGCTCCCATCTCAATGCCCTTATTTAGACGCTCAACATTCGTCACCAATAAATCATCCCCAACCAACTGCACTTTGTCCCCCAACGCGCTCATCAACGACACCCATCCATCCCAATCATTTTCATCCAACCCATCCTCAATCGACATGATCGGATACTTCTCAACCAATTCTCCATAATAAGAGATCATCTCATCAGCCGTCATCGAGCGCGAACCCCCTTCCATCACATACTTCCCATCCTTATAAAACTCACTCGCCGCCGCATCCAACGCCAAAACTACATCCTTCCCAGCCTCATACCCAGCCGCCGCAACAGCTTCCAAAATAACCTTCAACGCACTTTCATTATCAGGTAAATTCGGAGCAAATCCTCCTTCATCACCAACCGAAGTAGCCAAGCCTTTGCCAGCCAACAACTTCTTCAACGCATGGAAAATCTCAGCGCCCATCCTCAGACCCTCGCCAAACGACGAAGCCCCTACAGGCATAATCATAAATTCCTGAATATCTAAACCACTATCCGCGTGCTTTCCTCCATTTATCACATTCATCATCGGTATGGGCATCTTCGCCGCCGCCGCCGAGCCGGCAAGATACTCAAACAACCCAACCCCTTTCTCTGAAGCCGCCGCATGCGCAGCTGCCAACGAAACTCCAAGCACAGCATTCGCCCCCAACTTCCCCTTATTTTCACTACCGTCCAGGTCTATCATCGCTTTATCCAATCCCTCCTGATCTTCCACTGACATCCCCACAACTGCACCAGCCAACTCTCCATTCACATTCTCAACTGCTTTCAAAACGCCTTTGCCGCCATACCGCGCCTTATCTCCGTCTCGAAGCTCAACAGCCTCATGCTCACCAGTCGACGCCCCACTAGGAACGATCGCACGACCAAAGCCCCCTCCCTCAGTAGTAACTTCAACCTCAACCGTCGGATTTCCCCTGGAATCGAGCACTTCACGCCCAAAAACTTTTGTAATTTTTGACATATTCAAAGGAATTAGGATTTATCAAGCGAAATATTAGCATAAAACGCCACCCCAAAACAAATTTTCCTTTGCGAAACAGCCCCAAAATCAGTATCATCATCAAGCGCACAAACCGAGCGCACCCGGGGCAACCAAGCCTCGAGCAACCGCCGGGCGCCCACACACAATTTAACCGAAAATTCAAAATGGACATCAGTTGGCACGGAAACACCTGTTTAACATTCAAAGGGAAGTCAGCAACAGTAGTGACAAACCCAGACAAATCAATAAAATCAGCCCTTAAAGGCAAAATAGTCCTCTCTTCACTAGGAGAAGAAGCTGAATTAGCAGAGGTCAAAGACATGGAAAAAACATTCAATTGGCCAGGAGAATACGAAGTAGCGGAAATCCCAATCGTTGGACTATCAGCTTGGACTAGAAGCAGAACTCAAGAAGAAGAAAAAGACGGACAAAAAGGAGATAGAACTATCATTTTTATGTTTGAGATAGATAAAGTGAAGGTATGTCACCTTGGAGGACTTGGACACAAATTAACGGCAGAAATGCTGGATGAAATCGGGAATGTAGATGTTCTTTGTGTTCCTGTAGGAGAGGACAGTAATATGAAAGGGAAAACAGAGGGAATTATTGACCAGATAGACCCTAGAATTATAGTTTTGATGGGAAATTCAAATCCAGCATCATACGCAAAAGAAGCAAACGCAAAACTCGAAGAAGAAACAGACAAACTGACCATAGGTTCAGTATCAAGTTTGCCAGAGGACAAGACCCTGTTCTACGCTCTGAAAAAATCATAACAGACGCGCAGCGAAGCGAAGCGTCGAGCGATCTCGTCTTGGCGAAACGTGAAGTACAGCGTCAAAGCCCCGCCTAATCCATGTCCCCGTAGTTCAATGGATAGAACAAAAGTTTCCTAAACTTTAGATGCAGGTTCAATTCCTGCCGGGGATACCACGCGATGAGCAACGAACGTAGCGCTTTTCAACGAAAAAGGTTTTTTTGCCAAATCAAGCCAAAACCCCACTTTTGCCTCCCTAACCCTTCAAAAAAACCTCATTTTGTGGTATAATTACAAGATTTTATACAAATATTATGCCAAAAATTCAAGACCTAATCAGGAGTAGCAAAATCATATCTGAAGAGAAGAAAGATATGTATCTTGCTTTAATCAGATTTCTACCAGAACAAAGGGTCGAACAGGTTAGAAAAATGCTAGAAAAAGAGGCCAATTACAAGGCTCAGCTTCAAGAAGCAAAAAAAGCTGAAAAAAGCAAAGCCAACCAAGAATATATCCAAGAAATCACCATTACATACAAAAAAGAGTGGAAAATCGCAGTTAAAAAAGAGAAAACGAAGGAATCAGCTAACGCAAACAAACTACTCGATGAACTAAACGACCTATGAGGGATAAAAACCCCCAAAATTTGGAGAACCGCTTAGCGGACAAAGAACGAGAAATCGTGGGTTCAGCTAAACAAGACCTAGTAGATGAGAAAAAAGTCGAAAAAAAACTCCAGGAAATTGAATCACGTCTGGATGTCTTCCCAGAATCTTTCAAAAAACCAATTCAAGGAAAATTAAAAGAGGTCGAAGACAAATGGAAATCAAAACTTGAAGATATAGATTCAGAAGGTGAAGATCAATTAAAAGAGCTAGGAAAATTGTTGCAGAAAGAATTGGATGAATTCGAAAATATCCCAGAAGTGAAAGACTATCTATACAATTTTGAGCCGTTCTTTAAAAACAAAGAAGCAATATTACCAATCATAAATCTAGATACATATGGAAGGAGAAGTGGTGATTATAAAAAAATTAATTTCCGTCTAAGCCAAGAAGGTATCAGTGAAAATAGAATAAGAAAAATTCAGGAGAAATTAAACGTAAAAATAGATGGAAAAGTAGGGCCCCAAACAATCAAGGCTTTAGGTGAAATGTATGGAGAGCCGATCGAAGTAAAATGGGAAAATGAAACAAAATATGAGGGGGGCACTCAAATAGATTTTAACAAAGAATATGACGAACTAAAAAAACAAAAAGATATAGAAGCAGAGGACGCTCATAAACTTAGTCAAATATATGAAGACGTTGAGGAAGCCTATAAAAAAGCAGATACCGCAGAAGACGTTGAGGAAGCAGAAGAAAAAGCTGAAGAATTCATTGAAGAAAAAGCTGAAGCGGAAGAGGCCGCAGCTGAAGCTGCTGTCGAGAAAGCGACCAAAGAACCGACCGTTGAGGAACCGACCGTCACCAAACCCGAAGAGTCAACGACTGCCGAACCAACCGCCGTCGAAAAATTGGCTTATGAAGAAAAAGAAGCCGAACTCGATGAATACGCAGAAAAGCATGCGAAAATTCAATTCGGAAATATTCAAAAAATTCTTCAAATATCAGATGAATCTCTCCATAGATATTTCAAGGAATATATCGTCAACAAAGACAAAAATGAGTTGTTATCTCCAAAAGAAATAACAAAAAAAATCAGAGACCTAAAACGTCTCACAGGCTATATTCAAAACGGAGAACAAAAAAAACAAATCTTATTTTCCGCTTTGGGAAAATTAGTCAACGGGATGGAACCAACAAGAGAATATAGTCAAATAGGAACTGCCGTCGAAGAATCAGAAACAAAGACGAAAGAAGAATACGGAAAACAGATGGCCAAAAACAATAAAGAGTTGGTCGATTTGTACAAAAACAAAATGAACCTAATGGGGATGACCGTAAGCATGACCTCAGACAATCCAGAGTGGACGGACTGGGTCTCTTCATTTTGGGCGAGTGAAAGTTTGGACAAAGGAGATCAGATTGATGAAAACATCGAGACGATAAACGAATTAGATGCAAAGATCCAAAAAATTGAAAAGGCAAAAGAGAAAGCTAGAGGGAAGATGAAGGAAAGATTAGATAAATTCTACAAACACAAACTCTATTTAGTAAAAGCAGCAGACCTTGACCCTCCAGCTCAATTCTATCTCGATGCAGAGGAGTCATATGCCAATATTGGAGAAGACGTCCCAACAGATGGAGTCCTAGGGGAAATAGCTCAAAAGCTGGAAGAGATAAAAGTGAAAATGGCAGAAAGTCCATTGCTTACAGAAATCCAAAAAGCGGTACTTCTAGGGAAAACAGACGAAGCAATCCAACTCTTAAAAGAAAAGAAAGAACAGTTTGAGAAAGAAGAAACGACAGAATATTTAGGCAACCATTTCCGTTCAATGTCAGAGGCCGACATCATCAGTCTTTATGACAAAAACGAACATTCTGCAATAATGTTCCAAAGCACCTCGTTTGTAAGAAACAAAATAAAAGAAGGCTATAAATACATAAAATTAAAAGACACAGAAGACAGGATGGACGATTACGGGCACCATCGCGGAATGGGAAGTGCTCTAAATCTTTTAGTTAAAAAAGAAGCAGATGGAAGCTATAAATATTTATTCTGCAGTAAAAAAGGAGAAGAAATCAGCCAACAGTCATTCAGTGAAGAACAGACAATCCCAAAAGACAGAGCCGAAAAGATTCAAGGAAACCAAACAGAATTAAACACAAACATTCAGGAAATTATGCAGGGGATGCCTGCAATTAAAAAGATGGAAAGCGCAGCGTCGATCCTAAATAATAAATTTGCAGCTCTTCAATCACTATTCAAAAGTGGCCAAAAAGGAAGTAAGACGTTGGAATACGTCAGAATGGCAAAGAGATATGCGAAGGAGATAAAAGGAAATTCAGAATTGGCAAGACTAGGCCTTCACGCAAAAGACGCAATCAAAGAGCTCAAGAAATTCAAAGGACTTGTCAAAGGACAGAACAGTGAGTTTGAAAGAAAATTAGATGAAAAATTAAAACAATTACAATCCGTTGCAGATAATTTTGAAGGCAACAAAATCAATCAATTCTGCGACCAAATTCTGACTGCAGATTACGATGACGACAGCTTCGTGAATTGGGTTCTAAAAGAAGGAATACCATTCGCCGGAGCAATAGTATTCGCAACGGGAGCGATAATTGCAATCCCAGTCACTGGAGGTAAATCAGCATACGCAGCATGGATAGCTTTAGGGAAAATGTCTGTAATTGGTGCAGCAGGTGGGATGGTTGGACAGGAAGTAGGTACGTTCTTAGGGGAATCAATAGGGCAAGGATTATATGATGAAAATTTTGAAAACAAAACATTACTTGGACAGTACTTGAGTCAAGAAATTTCTGGAGAAGAAGGTCCCATAGAAGGATGGGACGTTCTTTCATCATACAGTAAGCAATTTGTGAAAAGTACTCTCCTGACATTTGCAACCCTGGGGATTGCCACACAAGTTGTATCTCCAAGGCTAATGAAATTCGTAGAAGCAAATAGGACAAATGAAAAAGTTCTAGGTAGAGTTGCAAGACAACTAGAACAACTCCCAAGACTACACGCAAAAACAGTGGATATAGCAGACGATGTAGGAATGAGAAAATTCCTCACAAGACTAATTCGCGAATCCTCAGAAGAATTCGGAGAAGAATCAGCTCAAGAGGTATCAAATCAATTAGATTCAAGGTTAGGTTTCATCACGGGAGTCATATTAGGTACAACCGCCAATAGAGTGAATTATCAACTTGGTGGATTTGACATTAGCCAAGATTCTTCAACACAAACAGGATCAGAGGCGACAACTCACTGGAGCTATGACCAAAATAAAGAAGCAGATTTTATCACAAAATTAGAACAAGAATATTCAGGACTAGGTTACAAGATAACCCCAAATAGCGATGGAACCATCACTGTTGAAAGTTCTCACGAAACAAGAAATGGAAAATCATACAAAAGCACGATGATTTTTACCGGAACGCAGGAAAGTATCGGGATGCGCAGACTCACTGGCCCAACCGGAGATCCAGATCTCAAAAAACTATACGGCGTCGAAAAAACTGGAGACAGAGAATACGTCTACTCAAATGCAAATCCTGATGGGAAAGTAAACTTAGAGAGTTTCCTGGAATACGAGGGCTTTATCATTTCGGTCGACGTAGAAGGCCAACTAATTGCAACAAAAGGCGATGACGAAGTAGTTTTGAGACCCAAAAAGCCAGACCCTTCATCACCGGACACGTCTCCAGACTCCCCTGGATCCGACACGGATACATCCACGGATTCGTCACCCGAATTTGAATCTGACGACACTCTAGCCTCAATAGAAAATCAAGAAGTGATTGGAAACTCAAGTGTTGGAAGGGACTTGGCGGCTGATCTAACACAAGAAGGGGAAAAAGAAACAGAACTATTAGGTGACCTAAAGAGCAGAAGGGCAGAAATGGACAAACTTCGAGATTCAGAGTTCACTCCTGATTCAGAAATCGATTCAGTACAAAAAGCGACAATAGCCTCAAGAGCAGACCTGATAGCTCTAAAAAAAGATCGACTAGAAAAGGTCAATAAACGTCTAGAAGGAATATCAGAAGATGATGCAGCTCTTAATGCAAGGCAAGAAAAAACATCAGAAATTTTAGAAGAAATACACCAATATAGAGAAAAAGCTGAAAATAAGAGACCGGAAGCTTTGGAAGAAGGTGTAGCTTTCAAACAACCCGAAATATTGGCAGATAGAGAGGCAGAGTTGCAATCGGACATGGGGGACATTATGGCAGCCTTAAACGCAAATGTAACAGAAGCATCGGCATTAAAGATTGAACAATCAAAATTGAATTCACAAATTAAATCCCACGAGAGAGACCAAGCAGAATTCACAGGCGAAATCGAACACAAAGAAACCAAACAAAAAATAAAAGAACTTCAAGGTAGAGCTTCTCAACGAGAAGCAGCAGGGGACAATGAAGGAGCACGGGTAATTGAGGAAGAAATAGGAAAATTAGAAGCTGAAAATGAAGAAAGGGCTAAGGAAATATCAAAAGCAAAAAGACGAAAAGGAGGACTCCTAATAAGAAAGGCCTCAGACATACAGTCCACCTTGAAAACTCTTAGAAAAGAAAAAACAAGACTCGAGAAAAAACAACGCCAACACAAAAAAAGAAAGGCTAACGCTAACCAATACGAATCAGTAAAAAGAAATGTAAAGGGGTCAAGAGACGGTTCAATGATGTACAATTTGAAAGTCCCAGTAGAAGGAACAAAAGCAGCACAGATACAATCAGAACTGGATGAATTAAGAGCTGAAATAGCCTCTAACGAATCGAGTCTAGACAGAATAAAGAGAAGAAATAAAACTTTGAAAGCTGAAAATGGCGATGTGCAAACAGTAGAGCCAGCAGCTTCAACCAAGCCACTAGCAGAAGTAAAAGCTGAAGCAACGGAAGGTGTAGATATGGTTGATACTCTTGGAGCGGACAGAGCTGCGGAGGCAAAAGCTTTGGCGGAAAAAAACGCAGCCAGAATAAAAGAAGAGAGAGGTATAGCGGAAGCAAAAGCCAAGGCTAAACAAGCAGAGGCAGTTAGAAAAAAGATAAGAAGAAAAGCAAGGGAGGACAAAGAATATGAAGAGAGCTTGAAGAAGCCTGAAGAGCCTTCGTTGTGGCCGCCAGCAAGATATACAAGGCCGATGTACCCATCAGCACCAGTAGAAGCAGCAGCACAAGCAGAAGTAAAAGCTGATGCAACGGAAGGTATAGATATAGTTGACACCCTTGGAGCGGACAGAGCCGCAGCAGCTGAAGCAACGGAAGGTGTAGATATGGTTGATACTCTTGGAGCGGACAGAGCTGCGGAGGCAAAAGCTTTGGCGGAAAAAAACGCAGCCAGAATAAAAGAAGAGAGAGGTATAGCGGAAGCAAAAGCCAAGGCTAAACAAGCAGAGGCAGTTAGAAAAAAGATAAGAAGAAAAGCAAGGGAGGACAAAGAATATGAAGAGAGCTTGAAGAAGCCTGAAGAGCCTTCGTTGTGGCCGCCAGCAAGATATACAAGGCCGATGTACCCATCAGCACCAGTAGAAGCAGCAGCACAAGCAGAAGTAAAAGCTGATGCAACGGAAGGTATAGATATAGTTGACACCCTTGGAGCGGACAGAGCCGCAGCAGCTGAAGCAGAGTTAAGCCCGCGCGAAGCCTATTTGGAACAAAGAGAAGCTGAATCAGTCCCAATATCATCAGCTATGGCTCCGAGAGCCAAATACAAAGGCGTGAAAGGAAAAGAAGGAGTAGTAAAACAAGAAAACCTGGAACAAAAAGTTGCCGAAGCAAAAGCAGAGCAGTCAAAATTACAAGAAAGAATAGTTGAAACCATAAAGGAAAGAGACGCGGCCCAAGAGAAATTAAGAAAAGCTCGCGGACAAAGGGACCGAACAGTTAAAGAAAATCCAGACGATGTCCAGTCTCAAACAGTCGATAATTATGGGAATATAACAGGCGCCGTTATCAAGGAAGGCTCAGAAATTGAAGGGGACTTCCAGGCAGCAGAAAGCGCAATAGAAGAAGCGGGCAACCAAAGTACTTTAGCAGATAAAGAATTAATAAAAGTAAGAAGCTCAATGAGAGCCGCAGAAAGGAGACAAGAAGCGGCGGAAAGAGAAATAGCAGACAGACCAGTAGCGGAAGTTAAAGCTGAGCCAGCCGAGCAAGTAAGCTCACGCGAAGCCTATTTGGAACAAAGAGAAGCTGAATCAGTCCCCATATCATCAGCTATGGCTCCGAGAGCCAAACACAAAGCCACAGCAGAAACAGCTGCCGAGCCAGAACTAATTCCACCAGTATCTGAAGTCCGTTCAGAGAGTTCATCCCTCCACCCACCAGCAACAGCAGGAGGAGTAGAAATAGAAACAGAAAAATCTCCAGAAGAAAGAGTCACCGAAGCAATAGCAGAGCACGCAAGACTACAACAGGAAATAGAAGATATTACAGAGGAGGACTTCGTTCCTGCCAAAGAAAGACACAGAGAAGCCCTAGCTGAAATGAACCGCCTAGCCAGAGAAAACCCAGATGAGTTTCAGTCTACAACGACTGATTCCAGAGGAAATATTACAGGCGGTGTACTAAAAGCAGGATCAGCAATCGAAGGTGGATTCCGAGCAACAGAAAGCGCAATAGAGGAAGCAGACGCACAAAGGTCTGCAGCAAATCAAAAAATAAGACAAACAACTAAATTAAGAAGAGCTGCAAAAGGTAGACAAGAAGCCGCAGAAAGAGAAATTGAGGAAAGACCTCCGGTAAGAGAAGTTCAAGCTGCTCCAGCCGTAGATATAGAGGAAGACACACTTCCATCTATTGAAACCTCTAAAGCTGAAGCCCAAACAAAAGCAGTCAAAGCCAAATCAAAACCAAAAGCCAAGAAAGTAAAAAAACCAAAAAAAGCCAAAAAGCCTAAAGGACCAAGCTTAACAGAAAGATTTCAAGCAAAATTAGATAAAGGAGTAGCAGGAGTAAAATCAAAAATAGCAGCAATAAAAGCTAATAGAGTGGAATCTAAAAAAGCAAATCTTCCAAAATTCACACCAGGAGAAATGGTCAGAATACGATACAGAGGTGACAGAAACCAAGTAGTAGAAGAAAAAGGATGGAAAGTCATAAACACAAACGAAGACGGCACAGTTTTCCTTGAATCCATAGATGGACGAACATGGCAGACAACAAGAGAACAACTAACATTCGCTAATCCAAAAGGAGGATTAAAAGCAGCATACAGAAATGGTGAAAGATTGCCATTCAAAGAAGTAAAAAGAAGAACAGACGTAATAGCTATCCCAGATACACACGGAGACTTCGAAGCATTCAGAGGGGCCTTGAAAAACAATGGTCTAATAAACGAAAAAGGAGAATGGATAGGAGGGGAAAAACGAGTTCAAATACTTGGAGACATTTTTGACAGAGGTCCTGACTCAATGAAGATTTTGAAACAAATAGCAAAATATAAAAAAGCAGGAGTTCAAATAGACTTGTTAATAGGGAATCATGAGGATTTCGTTTTAAAGGCAATGCTAGGACAAAAATATGATAGTAGTGACATGATGATGTGGTGGAAATATGGAGATGATGTACAGAAAAAAGTAATTACAGATAGAAAAATTCCAGAATATGTCGCAAAACACAGAGAAGTCTTGGAAATATTCCGCGAAAGTAAATTGGTGGAACAAGTCGACGATGTGTTATATATGCATGGAGAATTAAGTGATGAAGCATCAGCATTAATAGATCACTATGGGGTAGACGGTATAAACAAACAATGGCAAATAGCAGTTGGCCAAGCTCTAGATGGAGATCCAGGAATGTTAGAACAAGTATCAAAGGATTTTCACCCATTATTCTGGAGTAGGGCTATAAGTGAAGGAGGAGAGAGCGACAGTAGTGGTATAATAATAACCGCTCACAACCAAGCAAAAATAGGAGTAACCCTAAAGGAAAATGGTATTAATCTTGTGGTCCACGGCCACACACCAACAGGTAGAGCTATCCCCTATGAAGTAGGAGGAATACCAGTCATAAATATAGATACAGCAGCAAGTAGAGGGATGAGAGGCCGGGGAGAAACTGTAGGAAAAGAGTATGAAGGAGGGGTTCCACTAAGAAGCGGAGGACTCACAGTCACCAAAAAAACAGCCAAAAGAGAAGCGGGAGTGATAGTAAATGCAGATGGCCAAAAACAGAGAGCAATGTAAAAATTAATTAACGTTCACATAATGCAAGAACCAACACACGTAGGAGGATCTCAAACAGAAGAAATCCAATCTACAATGATGGAAAAAGGGATTACAACCACATCACTTTTCCCGGCACTATTAGCCTCACTAGAAGAAGGGAATGGCGATAAAGTGAAAGAAAGTTGTTTTAAATTATTCAACGATTTTAGCAATCTAGTATATTTGAGAGATCAATTTGGAGAGGTAAGCCACCTAGTAATGTTGTACTTAGATGATAGTGACGTAATAAAATTGATAGAAATTTTAACAAGATATTTTAAAACCGAACCATCAGGCTATGCATCAGGATATCCAAGTCTTGACGACAACGGAGGAAACGAATTAAGAGCACGTAACCTGAAAAAAGACGTCTTAGCTATATTCAAGGAGGTAACTGGGTTTATAAAGGACTCGGGCCTAAGGGCTCAACAAGAAGAAGTCCTAAAACAAATGCAAACACCCAGCTAATTCCACATTGCTCAAAAAGTGATATAATTACTCAATGAAAACAGAACAAAAACAAAAAGAAAACCAATCGCTGAACAGGTTAAAAAAATCTTTGGACGAAGCCGAGGAAAATCTTTCAAGAATCAAAGAAATTGAAGGTCTGAAACAATTAGAAAATAATTTAAATAACTAATGGAAAACAGACTTATACATCTAGAAATTCATGGCAAGGGTGGAGAAAAACTAACCAAATCCATCAGCTCTATCGAAGTTTCAAGAAGTCTAGCAAAAATTGATAACGAAGGAACAGATACACTTAATGAAAATCTTGCAGATTCGAATGTGAGAGAGATTCAGGCATTAGCTTATAAATCAAAAAAACTAAAAAATCACATAAAAGCCTACGAAGCTAAAAAAGAAAAAGGCCTACTCAATCCAGAACAAAAAGCACTCTTAGAAAAAACAAAAGAGAATCTTCTAACAATAGAGGTCAAAGAAATTCCGCTTGGGAACACTCACGTTCACGTCGCAATATATAAAAGAAAAAATAACGATATTGTGTTTTTGAACATGCACGACGACGAAGCCACAGCTGCTCGAGCTGCAGACAGATTTGTAAGAAAAGGAGAAGGAGGAAAATCTATTGAGTTAAAAGCTCAAGGAGAAAGACTAGTTTCTTTTAAGCTAAAAGGACGAAGATATAGATTTGACCCAAACCGAATTTTCACAGACAAAGGCATAAAAAACACACTTACAAGATATGGAAGATACTCGAGAGAAGCACACCAAGAAGTGAAGAAGTTTGCAGAAAAATTATATGGTTTACTTAATGTAGAGAATAATCCAAGCGTAATAGCAATGCACAACAATACAAACGGACGTTTCTCAGTGAAAACATATGCAAGAGGAGGCAGCGCAGCAAAAGAAGCATCGAGAGTGAACGTGAATCGGGACAAAGATCCAGATGATTTCTTTTATGTGAACAACGATCAAGTTTTCGAACTATTAAAGCAGAGAGGGTACAACGTTGTCCTTCAAAACAATAGAACAGTTACAGACGATGGTTCCCTATCAGTAAGGATAGGAGCGCAAGCAATATACATAAATATTGAAACTCAAGATGGTCATGAAAGAGCTCACGATGACATGACAAGAATAGCTCATGAAGTGCTCTCTGAAATTCAAAAATAACAATCCATATAATGTCAGAAAATCTACAAAAATTAATAAGAGAAAGCAATTCTATCCCAGAAAGTCAAAAAGCAGTTTTCCTCGAAACAATAAAACACCTTCCAGACGAAGAGTTGGAAAGACTTGAGGAAATCCTCCTGCAAGAAAAAGGAGGCTTTGAAGAAATTCAAAAGAAACATGAGGCCACTACAAGCACAACAAACAAAAAACACATGGAAGAAATAAAAGGACTACTAAAAACAGAAAAGAAAAAAGCAATATCTCAAGAAGAGGCCGAGGAAGAAACTGATAGCGAAAAAGTATTAGATCAACTTAACGATTTATAAATATGAACCCATATAAAGAAAATAGACTGATTTTCCTAGGAGTTAAAAACTCAGCAAAAAAGCTGGCTAAAACTTTTGGAAAGAAAGAAAAAGCCATTCTAGCTGACGATTCAGCACCAGAAGATCTAATTAGTGAAGAAGACGTAATGGAACTCGTGGAACATGCAAAAGAAAAAATAGAAGCATCTTTTTTGTCACGAAAATCAAAGAAAGAAATGCTTAGATCATTGAACAAGCTAGTAAAACGTCAAAAAACAGAAATAAGAGCAACAGAAACAAGAACTAAAGAAGAACTAAAAACTTTATTTTTTGATACAAGTCATGATTTATACGCCTTCACAGAACAACCTGAAGTAGCAGAGATCTACAACCCGCTTAATAAACTTGTTGAGAAAAAAGAAGACTTTTTAAGGATAACAAATCTAGAAGAATATGGGCTCTCAACAGATGATCCAGAAGTTGGATACTGGAAAACAATTGAATTAGAATTATCAGACGTAGAGATCACCCCAGAAGACATTAAGAAAATACAAAAAATTCTAGGCCTTAAAGACGATGGGAAAGTAGGACCAAAAACAATAGAAAGTACTTGGGAAATGCTAACAGGTCAAAAGAAAGATGTTAAAAATGTGATTAGACAAAAAGGAGCAACTAAAGAAGCAAGCCCAGATCTTGTAGACGCAATACTAAATAAAGATGAAGGAAAAGAGGAAGAAGCGAAAAAGCAGATGGCAGAATCCAAAAAAGAAGATGCTCCTGAAGCGGAAACACCTACTCCAGCAATACAAGAAGTAACACAGGAAGCTCCTACTCCTGAGGAAGCTCCAGATCCTGAACCACCTTCAGAACAAGAAACAGTAATAGAGGAGAATAAGCCAGCTCCTGTTGTAGAGGCAAAACTAGCAGAAGAAAAACCAGCTACAGAACCTGCCCCTGAAGCGATAGCAGAGCAAATGCCTGAAGCATCACCCGAAGCAGCATCCGAAGAAGAAGTAGAAATCACAGTAGCAAGCATAGACAGCCTATCATCTACAAAAGAAGGAAGGGCTAAAATTCAAAAATTGGCATTGAATGAAAAAGGAGAGTTTTCAATCCCAAGAACAGACCCTCTACACAGTGCCATGAAACTCACACACCTATACAGAGATACAAAACTTTGGGTGAATGGAAAAGAAGCCATTTATGGACAAGGAAAAGCAGGAGAAACATATTACCTTGCAACGGACACAGAAAGAAAAAACAGAGTGAGAATAAAAAATGGAGACAATATATCAGTTAGCCCCCCAGATAACGCACTCCAAAAAGAGGCCATAAGTACAAGACAACCGATTGGAGAAGCTGAAAACAAAAAATTAAAAGAAGCCTTCAAATACGAATTAATAGAATTGGCAAAAGAAATGCCAACAGGAGGAATAGGAATGGTTGTCTCAAACGGGATGTCATATTTAGCAAAAAGAACAACAACTGGTTTTACATTCATAGAAAAAACATTAAATTCAGTAGCAGCAAAAGGGTATGGAGAAACTCAAGACAGTTTCAAAACTCCAAGAGGGTTACACAAAATAAGCGCAACAGTCAGAGGTGATTTAGGAAGTGTTATAAAAAGTAAAAAAGTAAAAGCTGAAAAAGTGAGGACTGTTCAAAGTGGGACAGGGGACAAAATAACAACGGTCGTTTTAGCCCTTGAAGGGCTTGAAGATAGAAATAGTAATTCGGCAGCCCGAAGTGTTTATATGCACGGAACAGCACAAGAGTCATTGCTTGGAAAACAAGCTTCGCATGGATGTGTGAGAATGGCCAATTTAGACGTTCAAGATCTTCACGATACAGTTGTTGATGAACAAATAGCCGGAAGAGAAGTTTATGTTTACATAACTGAAACAAAAGCAGAAACACCACCTACATACAGGGAAATACTAGCAAGGAAAGAGGGAAAATCTAAAGAAGCGAAGGCAGTATAGAAATAAAACATTGATAATCCCAACCTTTCCCAATATCATACCCTCCGCACTTAAAGAGGGCTTTTCAACATGCGATACCACATCCACACATACGGGTGCCAAATGAACTACTCCGACACGGAGAGGATTGAAACATATCTAAACAAACTTGGACTCACAAAAACGCCAACCGAAGAAGAAGCCAACTTAATCATCTTCAATTCCTGCTCAGTAAAACAAAAAGCAGAAGACAAGGTCCTCGGGAAAATGGCAAACCTCAGACAAGAAAAACGCAAACGCCCAGACCTCCTCCTCGCTTTAACAGGTTGCATGGTTCGCAAATCAAGCACGAAAAACACGGAACGCACAGACCAAGACAACTTCGTCAAAAAAATAAAACCACTCGACATAGCTTTCCGAATCGAAGACTTACCAAAACTCGACAAACTTATAGAAGAAGCGAGCCCAGACAATGAGCTGGTAAAAAAGTCAAATCTGTCCCCGGGGACAGATTTGCAGGTTGAAAATGACCGAAAAACACAAAAAGACACCATCCTGGAAGATTACTTCCACATAAAACCTTCTCACACCTCAAAAGCCCAAGTTTTCATCCCAATCTCAACAGGGTGCGACAAATTCTGTACATACTGCATCGTCCCTCACTCCAGAGGTAGGGAAGTTTCAAGACACCCAGACGACATTCTCCAAGAAGCAGAACAAGCAGTCACAAACGGCTGCTTAGAAATAACACTCCTCGGCCAAACAGTCGATTCATATGGCCTTTCCACAATCGATCGCCAAAACAAACTCTTCGACTACAACAAAATCGACAACGACACAGAACCACCACCTTTCGTCCAACTTCTCCAACGCATAGACGAACTCAAAGCAAAAGGCCTCAAACGCCTCCGCTTCACATCGCCACATCCAAAAGACGTCTCCCCACACCTGATAAAAGCATATGGAGAACTCGAAACATTAATGCCCCACATCCACTTGCCAGTTCAATCAGGTGACAACAATTGCCTGCAACGAATGAACCGCCCCTACACTCGCGAGCGTTACTTGGAAATAGTAGACGGACTCAGGAAATCCCGCTCGGACATCGCAATAACCACAGACCTCATCGTAGGATTCTGCGACGAATCAGAAGAAGAATGGGCGCGAACAGTCGATCTATACAAAAAAACAGACTTCGATTTCTGCTACATCTCACGATACTCAACCCGAAAAGGCACCTTCGCAGACAAAAACCTAGAAGACAACGTCACAAATGAAGAAAAAGCAAAACGTTGGCACGAGCTCAACGATCTAATGAGAGGAATCACTCAAAAGAAACTCGAAAAATACGTAGGCAAAACACTCGAAGTCCTCGTAGAAGAAAACACAGACTCAACCTACCGCGGTAAATGCAAACACTTCAAAACCGTGCAATTTGAATCTGACAAGAAAGACCTCATTGGAACACTTCAAAAAATTAAAATCACCAAAGCAGAGAATTGGATTCTGTTAGGGGAATTGGCTAACCAGCCAGCTTGTAGAACCCTTTAAATTAAGGTATAATACTAAGATGTAACCTTATTCAATCTTATTCAATGAATCAAAGCAAACTCACAATTCTAGGGCGAAAACTTACGAAAAAAATTGATCAAGCCCAAAAACAACAACTAAAAAAACAAAAACGACTTCTCCTAAAAGCCCAAGAACTCAATGAAAAAGTTGAGAATTTTGAAGAACTAAAAAAACTGACCGAATAAAACAAAGATGGCTTCACCAGAAAAACAATCAGAATCCACATCAACCATTCCTCTCTCTTCAAAAGAGATAGCATTTGGTAAAAAAGATCTAAGAGACCTTCTCTTCGAGATAGATCAAAAATATTTAGGATTTGTAATCGTCGAGGGTGAAATACAAAAATTAGTAAAAAAAGCAGGAGAACAACTTGTCTTATTGGAAAGCAAATACCCAGAAGACAAAGATGTTCAAGAATTAAGGCTCCTATACGGCGATCTCATAGAAGACCACGAAGCATCGGGACACCTAAACCTAGATACAAGTTTTGATGAAATTAGCAGGAAAATGGAAGAAGAAATTGCAGAAAGAGGAGTGAGAATAGAACCAGCCAACAATACAATTTTGGCAGACACAGTAAAAGTGCTCAAAGAGTGTGGAATAACCCCAGAATACGTAGTTACCACCGGCAATCCCAAAGCAAAAACAGTAGTTTATTTCATGCAAATCCATCCACATCCGACAAAAACATCCCCCAAACTCCTAGAAGCAATGGGAGTAAAGGCTTCTCAAACAGAAATCTACGAAGCAATTATAGCAGCTTCTGAAAAAGATTTAATCAAAGTTGTTTACGGGGAAGGGATTCCTAGTGGCAAAAAACTTGATGAGGAAACTTTAAAGAAAGGAAAAAAAGGGTTATCATACATTGAAGCCGGGAAAAAAATGGGGGAAAGGATAGAAATCGTGGGAGTAGAAAATACAAACTTATTCAAAGGAGCTTTACAAGATGTAGGGACTCCGTCATTTAAATATCGTGTAACTGCTCACAACATATATATCGGTGAAAACATTGCAGAAGCAGTTCATGCAAGCACCCAAAATTTGAGCTTCTTCGTAATGGGGGCAGCCCATGAAAAAAAACTCATGAAAGGCCTCTCCGATCCGCTACCAATCTCACAAGCTATAGCTTACCACGGAGTAAATGTTGTTGTAGTTGACTCGGCCAGTAAACATTTTGATGAACAAAAAGCAGTAAGTGCCATGCTGGAATGGGAGAAAGAAACCAGGCTTAACCAAGAAAAGGAAATCTTAGAAAATACCAAAGGTGTCTTAGAGGATTGGGAAATAGAGAATTCAAAACGGAGGATAGAAAAAGAAAAAGAAGAGTTCAAAGTAATGAAAGAAATTATCAAGGCACGAAATGCAGAAAAAAAGCCCGAACCAGACACAGAATAAGCTAAGAAAAACTTAAAACCGCCTTTATCCTCCTCACCCCTCTACTCGAGCTCTCCTCTTTTTTGATCTTAAATCTTCCCAATTCACTAGTCGACGAGACATGCGGCCCTCCGCAAATCTCTTTACTGAAAGCATCGCCAGACCCAACAGTATAAACCTTCACCTTGTCTCCATATTTAGATTCAAACAGGCCAATCGCTCCAGCCTTCTTCGCCTCTTCCACAGTCATCTCCTCACATGAAATTGGTAAATCAGCTTCAATCTGCTCATTCACAAGCTTCTCAACTTCCTCTTTCTGCTCAGGAGTCATTTTCTCCTCATGAGTGAAATCAAAACGCAATCTTTCAGAAGTAATATTAGATCCCTTCTGTCCAACATGATTACCCAAAACCTGCCTCAAAGCCTGATGCAGCAGGTGAGTAGCCGTATGCAAACGAGTCACCGACTCACTATCATCAGCCAATCCACCAGAGAATTTTTGTTCAGCACCTGCGCGTGATTTAGACTGATGAGCTTTCAAAGACTCATCAAATTCCTTCCAAAACTTTTTTTCATCCAATTTCTTAGCCATCGAAGAGTCTTTGCGAATCTCCTCCAAAGTCATCTCAGGCGGAAATCCATAAGTTTCATACATATAAAAAGCAAAACTTCCTTTCATCAAATCATCACCACTACACTTCTCAACCTCCTTCAAACCTTTCTCTAATGTGCGACCAAACTGCTCCTCCTCTCGAACTAACTCTTCAAAAATCTTCTCCTGATTATCAATCAATTCAGGATAGGTTTCCCCATAAATACGAACATAAATTCCAGCAATCTTTCTCACAAACTCACCTTTAATCCCAAGCTTTCGTCCATGCCTTATAGCTCGACGAATCAACATCCGAAGAACATATCCTTGGTCAGTATTTGAAGGCGTCACACCAAAAACATCACCAAGTATAAAAGTCGCAGCTCTCAAATGATCAACAACAACTCGTTCCGAAACAACAAACTCATCCGACGCCGACGCAGGACCAATGTCATATCCGCCCAACGCACGCACAGCCTCAACAGCTTCCTCAAAAAGCTCAGTCTCATAAGGAGTCCTCGCTCCATTCATCATAGCCAAAACTCTTTCAAGTCCAAGCCCAGTATCTACATTTTTCTGCTCAAGCTCGCTATATGAACCATCTTCATTTTTATTGTATTGCATAAAAACATCATTCCAAATTTCAACCCAAGTTGAATCTTCAGGATCAAATTTAGCAGGAACTGGTTCATCAGAATTCCAATAAAACATCTCTGTATCAGGTCCACATGGACCAGTCTGTCCAGCAGGACCCCACCAATTTTCACTCTTTGGCAAGTAAGCAATCCGATCCTCAGAAACGCCCAATTCACGCCAAGCCTTGAAGGCTTCCTCATCACGTGGGGCATTTTCATCACCTTCAAAACAAGTGAAAGCCAACTTCTCCAACTCCAATCCAAGCCCACCTTCTTCACGCGAAGTAGTCAAAAATTCAAAACTCATCTTGATAGCCCCTTCTTTAAAATAATCACCAAGCGACCAATTTCCCATCATCTCAAAAAATGTCAGATGTGTATCATCACCAACCTCATCAACATCTCCAGTCCGGATACATTTCTGCGCATTAACTAGCCGTTTACCAGATGGATGAGCTTCTCCAAGGAGATAAGGCACAAGAGGATGCATCCCAGCCGTGGTAAACAAAACAGTCGGATCATTCTCTGGGAGCAAAGAAGCTCCAGGAATCTCAGCATGGTCATGCTTTTTTACAAAGAAATCTATATATAGCCTTCGCAGCTCATGTGCGGTGATTGGTTTCATAACATTTAAGGTTATTTCGCGGCTAATTCTACGGAAAAACCCCTCCTTTTTCAATCATTTCCCCAAAAACAGAAAATTTGCTATATTTACCGAAGACAAAAACTCACTCCTAACCATATAAAAATGGGTCGCAAATCAACCGCAAAAAAAAAGAGGCGCCTTGAAGAACAGAAGAAAGAAGAAGCTCAAAAGAAAGTAAAAGAACAAAAGAAAACTTCAAAAAAGAAGAAAGTTAAGAAAGAAAAACCTGCCAAACAACAGAAAGAACGCAAGCCACTCCCAAAACAAAAGATTTTTGGAGGGCTTTTATCCGCGATAATGCTCACACTTTTCGTATACGTCAGCATGCTTCTATTCTCGAGCGCATTTAGGGCTACTCCATTAGCAGAAATTCTTCCAGAAGATCAAACCGTAGCATTTCTTGAAATCAATACAAACATAGATCACACACAGCTTGTAAAAGCCAAGGAACTCCTCCAAGAAACAGACTATTCAATCGACGGAAAACTCACCTTAATAGAAGAATTGATAAACACAAACGTAGATGAAAACATCAAGCCATGGCTTGGTCGCCAACTTGGTTTAGCAGAGCTTGTATACTCAAAAGGAGAAGAAGGCGAAGCCCTCGCTACAGTATATTTCGTCGAAACAATTGGCAAACAACAAACAGAATCAACGCTAAAAATGATAGCCGACAACAATCTCTCGGAATTTGAAAATACAGGTTCAGAAGCAGGTAAAATCTCAAAACTCACACTGAGAAATCCAAGCGAAGACAGATCACAGGACCATCAAATATATACAACATTCATAGGCGATTATTTAGTGATAGCGCCAGACACACCAGTAGCATTGGATATGCTTTTGAAAGCACAGACAGAAGGTTCTAAAAAAGTAGCAGACAGTGAAAAATACGAAGAAGTATACGACAAAACCCCATTCAACAAAATCGCTTTCATCTACTTGAATTTCGATCACGAACAATCATCTCTAATGCAAAAATATGGAGTGTACACTGAATCAAAATTGTTGAATTCAGCGGTACAACCATTCGCATTAATATTTAATTCAGAAGGACTAGCCCTCACAGCAAAAGATAATTATTTTGAAGTGGAATCATTTATGAACCTGGAAGAAGCTTTCCTTGGAGCAAACAGATTTGTGACATATCAGGAAAATTACGACGCAGATTTAACACAATTCACTCCTGAAAATCTCGACGTATTCTGGGGCGGGGAAAATATTGAAAGACAAATAAAAAGAATGATTGCCCTTTTGAGCGAAGGAAACGAAACGACAAGTGAAGTTTTTGAAGGCGTCTTAAATAGCTACACAGAAAAATATTTTGGATCAAGCGTGTCACTCATAGAAGACATCTATCCACTGATCCAAAACGAGTTTGCACTGGGTGTAAGAATGGGAGAGGAAAAAAACAATTATTTGTTGATCCTGGAACTTTCAAGTCCGGCAGAAGATGCGATCCGATTACAAAAAATCGCAAACAACTTCATCTCATCAGGAGCAGTTTTCGAACCTCACATAGAAAAACGTGAATTAGAAGACGGAACGATCGCTC